>JAMOQV010000227.1 GCA_027068615.1 Helicobacteraceae bacterium
AAAAATGTTATGCTGAAGTAAACTCTCAAGCTGTTAGTTATACAACAGGTGTTCCAGCTATGATAGGTGCAAAACTTATACTAGAGGGTAGATGGATAGGTAAAGGTGTATTTAATATGGAAGAGTTTGATCCAGATATCTTTATGGATGAGTTAAATAAACAGGGACTACCTTGGAAAATCAAAGAACTTTAAAAACCCCGTATTATATATGTGAAGAGGAACTCTTAGAAAAAAATCTAAAGCTTTTGGATTATATTCAAAAAGAGAGTGGAACTAGGATAATACTAGCTCTTAAAGGTTTTGCAATGTATTCAACTTTTGAGATGGTTTCAAAGTATCTTAAGGGTTGTACTGCGAGTGGTCTGTATGAGGCACTTTTAGCAAAAGAGGAGTTTTGTAGATACAATGAAAAAGCAGAAGTACATACATACTCTCCAGCTTATAAAGAGGAAGATTTAAAAGAGATTGCTAAGATTTCAGACCATATAGTTTTTAACTCTTTATCTCAGCTTTTAAAGTATGCTACTTTTGTAAAAGATATAAATCCAAAAGTACATTTATCACTTAGAATAAATCCAGAAGTATCAGCTTCACCTAAAGATATATATAACCCTTGTGGACTTTATAGCCGTTTGGGGACAACTTTGCAAAATTTTGATGAGAAAGTTCTTGATTGTGTTGATGGGCTTAATTTTCATGCTTTGTGCGAACAAGATGTAGATGCACTTGAAAAAGTTTTAGAAAAGTTTGAAATAAACTTCTCAAAATACTTTAAAAATCTAAAATATATAAACTTTGGTGGTGGACATCATATAACAAAAAAAGGTTATGATGTTCAAAAACTTATAAAAGTTATAAGAGATTTTAAACAGAAGTATGATGTTGAGGTATATCTTGAACCAGGGGAGGCTGTTGGTTGGGAATGTGGTTATCTTGTAGCATCAGTTTTAGATACATTTAACAACGGTATGGATATCGCTATACTAGATACTTCAGCTGAAGCACATATGCCAGATACTTTAGCTATGCCATATCGTGCAGAAGTTAGAGATGCTAGTGAAGCTGGAGTTAAACCATATACTTATAGACTAGGTGGTAACACTTGTTTGGCTGGTGATATTATGGGGGATTACAGTTTTGATAAGCCTTTAGAGGTTGGAGATAAGATTATATTTGAAGATCAAATCCACTACACTTTTGTAAAAAGTACAACATTCAATGGTATAAAATTACCATCACTTGTTATAAAAAGAAAAGATGGTAGTATTGAGCTTATAAAAGAGTTTGGTTATGAAGAGTACAAAAGGAGATTGTCATGATAGAAGATAAGCAAAGATGGAACATTCGCCATGTTGAAAAACCTATGAGAGGTGAGGTTTCAGATATATTAAAACGATATATCAAACATTCAAAAGTTGGTAATGCTTTAGATTTGGCTTGTGGTACAGGTAGAAATACACATTTTTTGGATGAGTTAGGTTTTAAAGTAGATGCTATTGATTTTTCTGATTATGCATTATCTCAGATAAAAGATAACTCTAACATAAACAAGATAGAAGTTGATTTGGATTTTTATGATTTGAAAAAAGATGCTTATGATTTGATACTAAATGTAAACTATCTAAACAGAAGACTTATGATGCAGATGAAAGATGCACTTAAAAAAGATTCTCTTTTGATTTTTGAGACATTTATACAAGCACATTCTAAACCAGAACAAGGTAGTATGAATCCTAATTATCTTTTAAAAACAAATGAACTTCTTGATGTTTTTAGAGATTTTGAGATAATTTATTATGAAGAAAAAGAAGGTATAAACCTAAGAGGTGAAGAAAACAAAACTGCTTCTTTAGTTGCTATAAAAAGATGATGTAGCTAGAAATTTTTTCATCATTAGTCCCAAATTTCTATAAGATTTTTAAACACTTTATAAAGTGATTCTACTTCGTTGGCTGTTGTTCGCTCATTTACAGCATGGATAGTATCGTTTTTTACACCAAACTCTATAACATCGATGCCAAACTGTGCTACAAATCTTGCATCGCTTGTTCCACCTGCTGTTGAGTGTTTTGGTTTTATGTCTGTTATATTTTCTATCGCTTTATCTATCTTTTTTACAACTTTTGTATCTACATTTGTGCAAAATGGGTATGAGCCTTGAGTTAGTTTTAATTCATAATCTAATCCATCAAGATTTTTAGCTACAAACTCTGTTACCTCTTTTTGAGTGGTTAGAGTTGTATTTCTTACATTGAACATCATTTTAAGCTCATTTGGTGTTACATTTGTAACTTCCATACCACTTCTTATATCTGTTATAACAAACTTTGATGGGCTAAAAAACTCATCTCCATTATCAAGATTTACCCCTGCCATATTTGCAAGTCTTGGAGCTAAGTTATGGATAGGATTTATCGCTTTTTCTGGGTAAGCTGCATGACCTTGTTTACCTTTTAAAGTGATATAACCATTTATAGAGCCTCTTCGTCCAACTTTTATAGCATCTCCAAATCTCTCTTCACAAGTTGGCTCAGCTACCACTACGGCATCTGGGAGTTGATTTGTTTCTTTTAGATACTCTAAAACTTTTATAGTTCCATAGTAAGCATCTCCCTCTTCATCAGAAGTTAGCAAAAGTGATAGTGTTCCATTAAAGTCTTTTGCCTCTTTTACAGCTTGAACAAAAGATGCTACACCACTTTTCATATCTTGTGTGCCACGACCATAAAGATAACCATCTTTTTCAACCAACTCATAAGGGTTACTGTCCCAATTATCACCAGCTGGAACAACATCAACATGACCCGCAAAACAAAGATGCTCACCATCTCCAAACTTTTTGTAGATAAAAAGGTTTTTTACATCTTCAACATCAACTCTAATAGCTGTAAAATCAGATAGATAAGACTCTATAAAGTCTAAGAGACCACCATCATCAGGTGTTTCACTTTTACTCTCTATAAGTTTTTTAAAAAGTTCTAAGATTTGCATTATTTACCTGGATTTTCATAAAAAATGTATGGTGTTGAGTAGTTACTTATCTCAAAGTAAAGCTTTTTTTCTCCATCATCAACTTTGTAGTTAAAGTTTAAGTCGATATAACCATATCCATAACGGTAAGACCTA
>JAMOQV010000228.1 GCA_027068615.1 Helicobacteraceae bacterium
GTTCCACTTTTAGCTGGTGGTGGTCTGTATGAAACAGGTGCTGGTGGTTCTGCTCCTAAACATGTTGATCAGTTCTTAAAAGAGGGTCATTTAAGATGGGACTCATTAGGTGAGTTCTTAGCACTTGCTGAGTCTTTAAGATTTTTAGGTCGTAAACATAGTGATTCTAAACTAGAAGCATTAACTGCTGCACTTGATGTTGCAAATGAGGGTTACTTAGATAACAACAAAGCACCATCAAGAAAATGTGGTGAACCAGATAATAAAGCTTCTCACTTTTTCGTAGCTCAGTATTGGGCAAAAGCACTTTCTGAAGGTGAAAATGCAGAGTTAGCTGAGAAATTTGCACCAGTTGCAAAAGCACTTGAAGAAAATGAAGTAAAAATTATTGAAGAATTACTTTCAGTAGAGGGTAAAGCTCAAGATATCGGTGGTTACTACCATCCAGATGATGCTAAAGCTGAAAAAGCTATGAGACCATCTGAAACATTAAATAAAATTGTAGATAATATATAATTTTAGTTTTTTTAGTTCCATCTCTTTTTTGAGATGGAATTATAAAAAATTAAAATTGGAGAATGTATGGCAAATAAAGTAACAGTAATAGGAACGGGTAATTTTGGTTCAACGGTAGCATTTATATTAGCGATGAATGGGTCATGTCATGAGGTTGTTCTTCGTGGTAGAAATGTAGATGTAGCAAAAGGTAAAGCACTTGATATGTCTCAAGCTGCAAATGCTGCAAGACAACATACTGTTGTAAGAGCTGCAACAAAACCTGAAGATATAGTTGGTAGTAAGATAGTAGTTATCACAGCTGGAGCTCCTAGAACACCAGGTATGAGTAGAGATGATTTACTTGTTAAAAATGCAGAGATAGTAAAAAATTATGCTTTAGAGATAAAAGAGTATGCTCCAGATGCGATAGTAGTTGTTGTAAGTAATCCACTTGATGTTATGACTTATGTTGTTCATAAATATACAGAGTTTCCAAGAGAGAGAATACTAGGTATGGCAGGGATACTAGATGCAGCAAGAATGGCTCATTTTATCTATGAAAAATTAGGTTATGGAGCTGGTCAGATTCGTGCTACTGTTATGGGTGGACATGGAGATACAATGGTTCCTCTTCCAAAGTTTACAACAGTTGCTGGTGTACCAATAGATGATTTACTTGATTCTGAAGAGATTGGTGAAATAGTTAAAAAAACTCGAAATGGTGGAGCAGAGATAGTAAACCTTTTAGGTGATGGTTCAGCTTACTATGCACCAGCAAAATCAACAGCAGTTATGGTTGATGCTATACTTAAAGATACAAAACAAATCCACTCATGTGCTGTAATGCTAAAAGGTGAATATGGTTACAGTGATATGGTAAGTGGTGTTCCTGTTATGATAGGTGCTAATGGTGCTGAAGAGATTATCGAGATGACCCTAAAAACACTTCAAAGAACAAGATTTAAAGCTTCTGTTGCATCTGTAAAAGAGATGGTTGATGCTTTATACGAAAATGGTTTTTTTGATGATTGTAACGATAAGTAAACTTTTTTACTAATTGTTACTTTTTGTAATATAATTTTTCATAAAATAAAAAGGATGTTATTATGGTAGGAAGAAAAGTAGGTATTATTGGAGCTGGTTTTGTTGGGGCTACTGCTGCATATAGTTTGACGATGACAGGTGCATGTCATGAGGTAATACTTTATGATATAAATACAGATATAGCAAAAGGCAAAGCATTAGATATTGGTCAGTCAACAAGTTATGCTCCAAAGGGTACGATAGTAACAGCAGCAGAGGATGCAAGTGGATTGAAAAATTGTGATGTTATAGTTATAACTGCTGGTGTTCCTCGTAAAAGTGATATGACTAGAGCTGATTTACTTATGATAAATGCAAAAATCATGAAAGATGTAGTTGGAAATGTTATGAAATATTCTCCAAATGCTATTATCCTTTGTGTATCAAATCCACTAGATATTATGACACATGTTATACATAAACTTACTGCTTGGAAACGAAACCGTATAATTGGTATGGCTGGTGCTTTAGATGGTGCAAGAATGTCTTATCAAATAAATCAAAAAATAGGCTATGGTTCAGGTCAAATAAAATCAATGCTCATTGGTGACCATGGTCAAAATATGATTCCTATGCCAGAAATATCAACTGTAGGTGGTGTTCCATTAAATCAGTTAATTTCTAAAGAGGATATGCAAGCCATTATAGAAAGAACAAAAGATGGTGGAGCAGAGATAGTTAAACATCTTGGAACTTCTGCTTATTATGCACCAGGTCGGGCTATCTCTGTTATGGTAGAAGCTATTTTAGATGATAGTAGAATAGTTATGCCATCATCTGTTTTACTTGATGGAGAGTATGGATATAAAGATATAACTGTTGGTGTTCCTGTAGTTTTAGGTGCTAACGGTATAGAAAAAATTATAGAACTTGAACTTGATGATGAAACTAAGTCTAAATTTAAAGTTTCTGTTGATTCTATACAAGATGGTATAGATATACTTGAAAAAAATGGATTTTTTAATAGTTTTTAAATGCCAAATAGATGTAGTTGGGTAAATAATAAAAATCCATTATATGTAAAATACCATGATGAGGAATGGGGAGAAGTTGTTTCTGATGATAATAAACTTTTTGAAGCTTTATCTTTAGAAATTTTTCAAACTGGATTATCATGGGAAATCGTTCTCAATAAAAGAGTTGAGTTAAGAAAAGCATTTGATAACTTTTCACCAAATATAATTGCTTTATATGACGATGATTATATAGAGTTTCTTCTACAAAATAATTTAATTATAAGACATAGATTAAAAATAAAATCAATCATAATAAATGCAAATATTTTTTTAAATATACAAAAAGAATTTATCTCATTTCAAACTTATGTATATAGTTTTAATGATGAAAATAAATTATTAAAAGATTTAAAGAAAAGAGGTATGAAATTTATTGGTATAAGTACTATTCGGTCATTTATGGAATCTATTGGTATTATAAACGCCCATGAGTTGGAATGTTTTAAGCATAATTTATAAAAAAACTGTTAAACTGTTATATATAATTTTTGGAGAATTTTAAAATGAGAGAGATAGAATTTGATAC
>JAMOQV010000229.1 GCA_027068615.1 Helicobacteraceae bacterium
AAAAAGAGATAGATTTAGCTAGTTTTGATGTTGGTGATTGGAATGTAACTATGAGGGAGAGAAAAGGTTATGAGTTTGCAAAAGTTGATGAAGATGATAATATATCTGATGAACTTTTATATATAAAACCATATACAAAAGTCTTTACTGTTTTACCAAATAGATTTGAACTTACATATAGATATAGAAACAGAAATGAAAACAAACATTTTACATATATAAGCTCAGATATAAATCACTCATCAACTTTAACACTAGATATACAGGCTTTAAAAGCTGATAATACTTTAGCAAAAAACTATACATCAACTTGTTATGCAAAAGATTTTAATCTAAGTATAGGTTATGATGCAGATATACCAACTAACAACATCATATATAGCATCCCAAAACTTGATAAAAATGCAACTGTAAATGGTGAATTTAGTATAAAAGAGCTATCTAAAACATTGTTTAACTCAGATGCAAATGCTAGTTTTGATATACTTATAAACTTCGATAGAAATATCTCAAAAGCTGTAAATCCATTTTTATTTCATATAAATCAAGTTAGTATAGTAGATAGTGATAACATAGAGGGGGATAAAACCCAAACACAAGATGCACTTTTTATCTATGGTCGTACACATACAGCAAGGGAAACATTTACAGATAAAAATGGAACTTCAAATATCTACTTTGAAGTTTATTGTTATGGAGCTGGATGCGATAAATCTCTACTACAAAACTCAACAAGTCCAAACCTAAAATACACAAACGATATAAGATGGTTTATAAATGAAAATCACGACACTTCAACAGATGGTAAAGCTGGTAGTGTCTCTCAAAAGTATGGTGGTGGTATAAGAAGTATAAGTTCAACAACAGATACAAATCCATCTAAAGTTAGTTTTAAGTATTATGGCATCTATGGATATCCATACAAAACTACTATGCAAAACAGTGCCTCAAGCTGGTTGATTTATAATCAAGACGATGAAAGTGCAACAGATAACACTTTTCAAATAGAGTTTATAAAGATAGGAAAATGGACAGGAGAACACCAAACAGATACAACAACAAAAGATATAAATAGTTCAACAAATCTAAAAAATTTAAAAATCAACAAAAGAACGATATGGTAAGAGTTGCTTTTACACTTATAGAGTTGATTTTTGCTATCGTTATCATAGGTATATCTGTTATATCTTTACCTATAATGAGTAGCACTATAAATAAAAGTTTAGAAAACAACTTAGTTCAAGAGGTTATATTTTCAGCTTCAACTGAGTTGATGGGTACAACAGCTGGGTATTGGGATGAAAACTCTATGCAAGATATCAATAAAAGTTCCTTATCAAGAGTTATAAATGTTGATAAGGATTGTGATTTTGTAACAAAATTGAGGTTTGGACATATTGCTCAACCATATCATAGAAGATGCTTAGATAACTTAGCTACACAACCATTTAATCAAAAAGGTGGTGTAGTTTTTGATATAAATGATGCTACTCACGATTGGGATGATATTTTTGTAAATGAGACAACCGACAAAAATGGTTACAAACAAACTTATCAAAGCAAAGTAACATCAGATTTGGATGGTAATGTAAAAATAATAACTATAATAGTAAGAGATGAAGATAATCGTACTATAACAATTCTTCATTCTCAAAGTGCTAACATTGGTGAGATAGATTACTATAAAAGGACATTGTAGTGAAAAAAACTGCTTTTACTATGATAGAACTTGTTTTTGTTATAGTTGTTATGGGGATTGTAGGTAAATTTGGAGTAGAGTTTTTAGCTCAAGCTTATAACAACTATATATACTCAAATATAAATAATTCCCTTCAAGCAAAATGTGAAATGGCTTTAGAAGTTATATCTGCAAGACTTCAGTACCGTATAAAAGACTCTGTTATAGCTAGACAAAGCGATACCAACTTTACAGCACTTCCTGATGTTAAATCTGATGATTATAAGATTTTAGAATGGATAGGTTACGATATAGATGGTTTTAGAGGAACAACAAAACCTTACTGGAGTGGCATCATAGATCTAAATAATCCAGAAACAAATGCAACTCAACTTTTTTCTCCTGAAACAAATACAACAGCTATAAATGAACTTATAAAAGTTTTATCTTATGGTGGTAGCGATATAAACGATAGTGCTTTATACTTTATAGGTGCAGATACAAATGTAAAAGAGGATTATGGTTGGGATGGAAATCCTATAGATGACCAAACTAAAGCTATGCATCCAGTAAAAGCAGATGATAAAGATATATCACTATTTAAACCCATAGATAGTAATGGAAATGATAACAACTTTAGTGGTGTGGATGTATATGAGTACTATCAATTAGCTTGGAGTGCTTATGCAATAGAGATAAAAGATAAAACTTTAACTCTGTATTATGATTATCAACCGTGGAAAGGTGAAAAGTATATCGATGCAAAACACTCTATAATTATGCAAAATGTAAGTACTTTTCAGTTTATGTCGGCAGGGTCTGTTATGAAGATACAAGTTTGTGTAGAAACTGACTTGGTGGAGGATTATTCACTATGCAAAGAAAAAACAATATTTTAAAAAAAGATGCTATGGCTATGATAATGGCTATCGTTGTTATAGTTGTTGTATCAACTATAATGGCTATCTCTTTATCTATGACAACATTAACAACTAAAAAAACGATTGATTTATATCTTTATGAACAAGCTATGATATACTCAAAAAGTGTAGCAGAATTAGCACTTTTAAAGATAGCAAAAGATGGTTGTCAAAATAGTTTCAATAAAAATTTTGATGGTATATATGATGCAAATGTTACTATGCAATATATTTACACAGAAGAAGAGCATAATAAAACAGGAGGTAAATGCAATGAATATATCTCTTATATCAAAACAGATGAGCAAAACGGTTCTGTTTTGATGGATATATCAGTCACTTCAGATGCTGGAAGTGAGCCGATAAGATACTTTAGAAGAACGATTCAAAAACTTTAAACCTGAGTTCGACAATAAAAACACCCAAATATAGGGCAACTAAACGGCAATCTTTTAAAAATTATCCTCTCAACTTAGCTACGGCTAGGTTTTTGAGTATATTTTTTTAAATCTCACCATTTAT
>JAMOQV010000230.1 GCA_027068615.1 Helicobacteraceae bacterium
AAACTCGTTCAGGAAAAATTATGCGTCGAATTTTAAGAGCTATCGCAAAGGGTGAAAAAATCACTCAAGATATTTCAACTCTTGAAGACCCAAGTGTTGTAGCTAAAATAGAAGCTATGGTAAAAGGTTAAAGATAAAAAAGCTTTTAGAATATCTCTAAAAGCTTTTTCATAATAAAAATTATAAATCTCTTTCTATAACTCTTTTAAATGTATTAAAATAATTGTCTTGTAGTTTTTCCATAGTTAAAGAAACATCATTTACTTTAATGCTATCTCCTCCAACAGTTCCAATTTTCTCACAAGCAAGACCATTTAGCATAGCTTCAAAAGCTTCACAATTTTCAGGTTTTACTTCGATGATAGCACGACTCATAGACTCAGCAAATATATCTCGCTCATCTTCTACACTCATAACTACATCACAACCAAGACCACTTGTAGCAGACATTTTAGCAAGTGCTATCGCAACACCACCACTAGAAGCATCTTTTGCACACTCTAGTAGATGTTTTTTGTTGCCCTCTATAACTAAGTCCCAAAGAGCTAACTCTTTTTTATAGTCAATCGTTGGCATCTCACCTGCAACAGTGTTACAAATCTCTTTCATATAAAGAGATCCACCAAACTCAGACTTACTCTCACCAACTAGATAAAGTACATTACCCTCTTTTTGAAAGCTTGACATTAAAACATTGTTTTGGTCATCATTTACACCAACAGTAGCAATTGATGGAGTTGGAAAAACACTAACACCATCAGTCTCATTATAAAGTGAAACATTTCCACCGATAACAGGGGTATTTAACTCAGCACAAGCCTCTTTTATACCATCACAAGCTTGACCAAACTGCCACATAACTTCAGGGTTTTCAGGGTTACCAAAGTTTAAACAGTCAGTTATCGCTAATGGTCTTGCACCACTCATAGCAACATTTCTACCAGCTTCGATAGTCGCAGCAGCACCACCAGCACGAGGGTCGATATAACAGTATCTTACATTACAATCAGCACTCATTGCCAAAGCTTTGCCGTTTTCTTTTACACGAATAACAGAAGCATCTAACATCCCACCATTTTTGATAGTGTTTGTTTGTACCATAGAGTCATACTGAGTATATATCCACGACTTATCTACAACTTCCATAGATTTTGTAAGTGTTTCAAATGCTTCTTGATTATTTACTTTATCAAAATCATTGATGCTAACTTTATGTATATCATCAAGATAAGCTGGTTTACTCATAGGACGGTTTAACTCTGGTGCTTCTTCACTAACAGGGTCAACTGGAACTTCAGCAACTTTCTCTCCGTGCCAGAAAAGTTCCATATTTCCAGTATCTGTAACCTCTCCAACAACAGCAGCATCTAAATCCCATTTTTCAAAGATGTCGATTATAGCTTGTTCACTACCTTTTTTAGCACAAAGTAACATTCTCTCTTGAGATTCACTTAACATAAAGTCATAAGGTGTCATCCCCTCTTCACGAGCTGGAACTTTATCAAGATGCATTATCATACCTGCACCACTTCTACCTGCCATCTCAAAAGAAGATGAAGTAAGTCCAGCAGCACCCATATCTTGAATCCCTACAACATAATCAGTTTTAAAAAGCTCCATACAAGCTTCAAGTAAAAGTTTTTCAGTAAATGGATCACCCACTTGAACAGTTGGACGAAGAGATTTAGATTCCTCTGTAAAGCTATCACTACTCATAACAGCCCCACCTAGTCCATCACGACCAGTTTTTGCACCAACATACATAACAGGGTTACCAACACCATCTGCACGACCATAGAAAATCTCATCAGATTTTGCGATACCTAAGTTAAAAGCATTTACTAAAATGTTACCATTATAACACTCATCAAAACTAACTTCACCACCGATGGTAGCAACACCCATACAGTTACCATAACCACCGATACCCTCAGTTACACCACGAACTAAGTATCTTTGATGAGCTGATGTTTTATCATCATTTAAAACATTACCAAATCTTAGTGCATTTAAAGATGCAACAGGTCTTGCACCCATTGTAAATACATCTCTCATAATCCCACCAACACCAGTAGCAGCACCTTGATAAGGTTCTATAAAACTTGGGTGGTTATGACTTTCCATCTTAAATACAGCTGCATATCCATCACCTATATCGATAACACCAGCATTTTCCCCTGGACCTTGTATAACCCATGGTGCTTTTGTTGGGAAACCTTTTAAGTGTACTTTAGATGATTTATAAGAACAATGCTCACTCCACATAGCTGAAAAAATACCTAGTTCAACTAAGTTTGGCTCACGACCTAAAATCTCTTTTATATGTTTGTAATCTTCCTGAGATAACTTATGATTTGCTAATTGTGTATCTATATCTGCTAATTGTTGGCTCACTACTTAAGTCCTAAATTTGGTTTTTAAAAATGAATTATATCAAAAGTTGGATTAGATTATTCAACTTTTTCAAAATCTTCTATATATTTGCTCAATGATGTTGAATCATCCATACTATCTATCCTCTCTTTAGTCTCTAAAAATTTATCTAAATTATCTAAGAATAGATCTATAAGAACAGGGTCAAAATGTTCCCCTCTCTCCTCTTTAAAAAGCTTTACTATCTTCTCAATAGACCATGCTTTTTTATAAACCCTATCAGAACCTAGTGCATCAAAAACATCTGCAACAGCAGTAATCCTACCATATATATGTATCTCTTCACCTTTTATACCTCTTGGATAACCTGTTCCATTATACTTTTCATGATGCTCATAAGCAACTATAGAAGCTACCTCAAATATAGAACGATGAGAATGTTTAAGCATTTCATGCCCTATCTCTGCATGAGCTTTCATAACTTCAAACTCTTTATCTGTAAATCTTCCTGGTTTATTTAGTATCCTATCTGGGATACCTATCTTTCCGATATCATGCATAGGAGATGCATTTTTAAGAAGTAGTGCTTCTTCTGCACTCATACCATACATTCTAGCCAACATATAAGAGTACTCAGCTACCCTTTTTACATGGTTTCCTGTCTCTTTTGATCTCTCTTCAGCAATAGCACCAAGTGTAAAAATAATCTCTCTTTGAGTATCTTCAAGCTCATCATTTAACTCTGTTATCTCTTTTGTTGCTTCTTTAACTTTTCTTTCAATGATTAGAGTTTCTTCTCTTTCTTGAGACAATAACTCCTCTGCAATATACATATTTGAATCTATAAGTTTACCAATATGAGATATTTCATCATCTGCTTTATATGACATATGTATAACATTTTTACGTTTTCTTGATAAAAAATCAAAAAATGAATTTATCCCTGTTTTCAAAAATTCTAATTGCTGTAAAATAGATTTAACTACCATTCTGTTTATAAAAAACATAAATATAAACATTAATAGAACAAAAAATATTACAAGTTTTCGTCTTGATTCTATAACCTTACTTAACTCTTCAGTTCTAGCTTGTGATATGTTTCCTATCTGAGCATTTAAGTCATTCAACTCTTTAAATATAATATTACTAGTTGTTGTAAGTGCAGAAACTGCATACATCCCATCTTCAAAACTCTCTTTAACTTCATTTTCCAATGAATCTGTTATATTTTTATAACCTATAAGACGCTTTTGAATTCTACTTATAATTTCCATGCTCTCTTTTGCCCCATTAAAAAATGGGTGTTTTCTTAACATTTCTAAATTATTAGTTATCTCCTTATAAATTTCATCACTTTGAGTTTCATAACTATGATTTAAAGATAATGAATTTTCAATGGTCAGATGATCTAACGACTTTAAATTTTTATTAATCATACTTTCATAATGGTTTACTTGATTATATTCATTATGATTTTTTTCTAAAGTTTTTAAAGTATATGAACTTGTAACCATAAAAGTAAAAATCAACATTAAAACCAATACTATCGCTAAATAAAATACTAAATTTACTTTATGTATCAGTTTTAATTTATTAAGCAACTCTTCCATCAATAATTTACACTCATCTTAAGATAAATAGACTGCATTTGCTTAACTTTATTAGGTGTCATATCATTTATTACCTCTCCCTCTCCTACAAACCAACCACTTTTTGTATAATCATAGTTAATATTTATATATCCTAAACGGATATTTGAATAACGATTTATAACATACATAAAGTATGCTTCATAAGCATCCCCTCTTGTTGCAAGTTTATTATATATATCAAAAGAACCCTGAGTTAAACTAACCCAATTCTTACTACCATGATTATATTCTAAACCGATTTTATATTTAGATTCATCACCAAAACCATATCTTGATCCAATCCATATAGCATAAGCAGATTTTGCAGATATATCATCAGATGAACTTAATAATCCACCATAGTCTAAATAAACATTGGAATTAGGATGAGTCGATATATATCCATAATGCAAGAACATATCAAGCTTAGAATCCTTAAAATTACTGATTTCTATCATAGCACCATACATATCAATATCACCGATATTAGTATTTTCTTCAGTATTTGTATCAAGTTGATTTGCGATGATATTATCTATCTTAGAGTAACTAAGCTGAATAAGTGATTTTTTAACATTTGGTAAAGTTGTATCTAAAAATATTCCATAAACATCTGTATCTTTCAATAAAGTATTTGAAGCACCGATAAAAGCATTTGTAACATCATTTGAGTACTCTGAATATCCAAAACCTTTAGCATATCCAAATCTTAAAAAAGTACCCTTATAAGACAAAGCTTTAGAAATATCAAAAGTTAAAACCATACCATCAGCAGCACCATCATAAAGAAGTGCAGAATAGGTAGCTTTTCTAGCTGTATTATCTTTTAGTTGATTTGATGGACCATCTGCACTTGGTTGACGACCTATTGTCAATGCCATTGGGATATATCCATTTTTATTAAATATCCAATCCAAATAAGCTCTTTCCACATAGAGAGAACTATCAGATGGAACACGACCTTGCATATTATCATATTTTGTATATAGATGAGGGATACCACTACCCCAATATTTATACATAGTAAAACGACTATATAACTTCATATCTGGAGATATATCTGCTTTTAAATTAAGCATCAGTTTGTTGCTCCAAATATTTTCATTTTTTACTTTATGAGAATCTCCATACTCTTTAGAAAAGTTATCTAATGAAGTTTTAAAAGCCATACCAAGTTTTAACTTGTCTTCCAAAGTTAAGGTTTCTATCTTTTCAGCAAAATCATAAACCTCATCAACATATAGATCTGTCTCAACTTGTTTTTTTTTAAAAATTATTTGATTTTGTTTAAGTTCTTCTACACTTTTTTTTAAAGACTCAACCTCTTTGAGTAGCTTTTCAATAACTAAGTCTTTAGAATCCGAAGCATTTAATGCCAAAACATATAAAGCTATAAAAAATATATATCTCAATTAGAACCCTCCAGCAACAGTTGGCTTATCTGAATCAATAGCATGATTTATTAAATATTTTTCCAACTTCAATTTAGTATCATTACTTAATGTATCTATCTTGTATCTTTTCATTTTTTTTGCAGATTTAAAAACTCTCTTCCATTGAATTCCAGCTTTTGAACCAGCAGACAAATGCAACCGCTTAGCTACATCTTCTATCTCAAGAGCATTTAGATCAACAAACAATAAAACTAAAAAAATACACTTTAAAGATAAATTCATCATCCAAATATTATTACCTAATATTTCTTAAAGCTGTTTAAATTAAAAACTAAGTACTTTAATTTGTATTCCAATAAGTAACACTTTTAGTGAAAAGAAAAATTTTCTCTTGTCCTAATATTTTTCTTTAAAGAGAAAAGATTTTTATAAAATATATCTATAACTTCATATTCTTTAGTAATTTGCGGTAATTTTATTTTAAATTCATCACCTATACTCTTACCTAACATAACTTTTGCTAATGGTGAATGAACAGAGATAAGACCATTTTCTGGTTCAGATTCTAATACCCCACATATAGTGTATAATTCCTCTTCATCAGATTCTATATCCAACAACCTAACACTACTGCCAAAACTAACCTTTTTATGTTCATGAGTGGATGGATCTATTATAAAAGATTTTTCTATCATGCGATTAAGATAAAAAAGTCTTTTATCTATAAAACGAAGTTTCTCCTTAGCTGCTTGATAATCAGCATTTTCACTTCTATCGCCAAGAGCAGCAGCCACAAGCTTTTCATGTGCAACTTTTGGTTTTTCAATCTCTAATAAAAATTTAAATTCTTCCACTAGAAGGTCATAGCCTTCTAATGTCATAGGTTCTTTATTGATGTTCAAATCCTATAATGTAGTAAGTATTTTTAGAATCAAGTTTTTTTAACTTAACTTTAAATTTCTCACTAAAATGCTCAACTTTTTCATGTCCTTCAGCAATTCTTTCTTCTGATGGTGCTTCTATTTTGATTTTAAAATAATCTTCACTATTTGACATAGCAACAAAAGATTCATCTACTTTTAAGTGGTTATGTAGATCTATTATGTGCTTGATGATTTTATCATACCCAACAGTATTATTTTTAATTCTCTCAAGTTGATTCATTAAAGCTTCATTAGGAACATATCCCAATCCAATTAAAACTGCTTCATTTTGCATTAAATTTTCCTCTAAATATTAAAATAAATCAGATAATAACACTTTTTTATTAATATTTAGTACTTATTTACCTCTTATGTATTATAATAATACAAATTTAAAAAAGAAGAGATGGCTATGACTGAAGAAATACTTAAAAAAATCAAACAACTTCCACCACTACCAGAGTCTGCTATGCAGATAGAGGCTGTTTATCAAGATCCAGATGGTAGTTTTGGTGATATGGTTAAGATTTTAGAAAAAGACCCATTATTGACTGCCGATATTTTAAAAGCTGCAAACTCTCCACTTTATGGATTTTCTCGTGAAATAAACGCTATAAATCAAGCTGTTGGATTATTTGGAATGGGAACTGTTCGTGGTTTTGCACTTGCTTCGATAGTAAAAAAAAGTTTTAAATTAGATCTATCTCCTTATGGTATAACTGACGATATGTTCTCAGCATTATCAAAAAAACAACATGCTCTTGTAACTTCATGGTGTTTAAAAACAGAAAATAAACTTCTTGGTGTTTTATCACCTGCTGCATTTTTAGTTGAGATAGGAAAAGTTCTTATTGCTCAGCAAGTTATAAATGATAAAAAACAAGAAGAGTTTAAAACAGCATTACAAGAGTGTAGTAGTGTTGAAGAAGCAGAGAAAAAAGTTGTCGGAGTAGCAACTCCAGAAGTAAGTGCTACTATATTTGAACAATGGAAATTTGAAGATGGCTTAGTTGATGTTATAAGAAACTGTATGGAACCTGAAAAAGCTGAAGATGCAGACAAAAAATCTGCTCAAATTTTAAATGTAGTTAGAGTTGCAATTCCTATGAATGGCACACCTACTCCAGAAAGTATAGCTGAAGCAAAAAAACTTATAGAACAGTATGAGTTAAATATGGAAAGCTTCAACTCTACAATAGAACACTTTTAAAATACTTTGAAACCATTACTAATAAAGCTCACTCATGGTCTGAGTGAGCAAGATATACTTGCAGATGAAAGACCAATAGTAGAAGACTTTTTATCAAAAGAATACATCACAAAAAAAGAAGATATTTACAAATTTAACTCAAAATACCGTGCAGGAACTTTAGGTTTAGTACAAAAAGGTACAGCATATCTAAATGTTATAGGGGAAAATGTAAAAGACCTTTTTATAGATGAAAACTCACTAAATAAAGCAACTGAGGGTGATTTGGTAATTGTTCAAAGACTCTTAGGCAAAAGGGGAACTCCTAGTGCTAAAGTTATAGAAATTGTTGGACGAGCTGAGAGTTATTCTGTTGCATATATACTAAACAAAGATGAAAAAAACCATCTACTAGATATAAAAACAAACCATCCAACGGGTGTTGAGATATCTGAAGATGAACTAAACTCTTATAAAGATGGAGATCTTTTTAAGATAGATAATCAAACAAATACCATTATGGAAAAACTAGGAAATGTCAAAGACCCAAAGGTTGATGAGAAGATAGTTCTAGCTCAGTTTAACAAACATGATGAGTTTGATGAAGAGGTTTTAAAACTTGCAACATCTTTTAAAGAGGTAGATGCTTCTAAGCACCCAAATAGAGTTGATTTAAGAGAGCTTAGTTTTTGTACTATTGACCCCGTAACTGCAAAGGATTATGATGATGCTATATACTGGGATGATAAAAACTCAACTCTTTATGTAGCCATAGCAGATGTGAGTCATTATGTAACACCTTTTGGTGCGATAGATAATGAAGCGATATATAGAAGTTTTTCTATCTATTTACCACATCGCTCAATCCCAATGCTTCCAAGACAACTTAGTGAAACACTTTGTTCACTTCAAGCTGATGTTGATAGACTTGCTTATGTTTTTGAGATGAGATTAGACACTCAAAAACTTGAAGTTACAAAAGCTAAAGTTTATGAAGCTATTATCCACTCTCAAAGAAGATTTAACTATGAAGAGATAGATGCATTTTTAGAAGATAGATTAAAAGCTAAAAACTCATCTGAAAAAGAGATATTTGAGTGGATAACAAAACTAAAAGTTATAACAGATGCTTTAAAAGTTAAAAGATTAAAAGTTGGTTATGATTTTCGCTCAACTGAGATAGATATGAACTTAGACAAAGATGGAAACATAGCATCAACTACTATGGCAGAAGAGACACCATCTCATGCACTTATAGAAGACTGTATGCTTTTAGCAAACAAATGTGCTGCATCATCTTTTACAAGGGGACTTTTTAGGATACACGAACCACCTAGTCAAAGTAAACTTCAAAAACTTTACCAAGAGTTAGCAAGTATAGGCATCTTTTGTGATATAAAAGAGTCTGTAAAAGAGACCATAACAGATATACAAAAACAAGCAAAAGAGATGGGTTTAGAAGCAGAGGTTGACACACTTATCATCCGCTCACAAATGCAAGCTAGATATGCACCATATAACTCTGGACACTTTGGTTTGGGCTTTGAAGCTTATACACACTTTACATCCCCTATCCGTCGCTACTCTGACCTTATCGTTCATAGACTTCTAAAAGCTATAAACAAAGATGACAAAGAAGAAGGTAACTATGTTCTTAGAAATATAGAATCTCTTAGTATGACCATAAGTGAAAAAGAGAGAGAAGCAAGTACGATAGAGCTTGATTTTATGGCTAGAAAATATGCAAGATGGGCTGAGAAAAATCTAAACAAAAGATTTAAAGCTAAAATCTCATCAACAGATATAGATGTAAAAGCTGAACTAAGAGATAAGATAATCGGTGCAAAACTAAACATAACTTCAAATGGGAACTATGTACTTTTTCAAGATGTAGTTGTTGAGATAACAAAAGTAGATATACTAAAAGCAAAAATCTTTGCCATAGTTGTTGAGGACACAGATGTATAAAAATGAGTTAGACAAACATATACAAAACAACTCACTTTCAAATAGTTTTATACTATTTGGAGAGAGTAGTTTTTTGATAGATAGATATACTAAAATCTTAACAGATATAGAAGATGCTTCTGTCTTGTCTTTTTACTTTGATGAGTATAACTACTCTAGTGCAAAAGCTCATCTCTCTCAAGCTTCACTTTTTGGTGGACGAAATATCCTTATAATAAAAAGTGAAAAAAAGATACCTAAAAAAGAGTTAGAAACATTTATAGACTTGTGTGAAAAAAATCAAGAAAATCTTTTTGTATATGCTTACTATGGAACTGACTACAAAGCATATGCAAAAGCATTTTCTAAAAAAAACACTATGAGTGTAAGATTTTTCCACCCTAAAGAGTATGAAGCACAAAACATTATAGCTCAAATAGCAAAAGAAAAAAATGTAAATATAAATCGAGATGCAATACTTCACTTACTAAATCTACACAACTCAGATATAGCCCTAGCATCTAATGAGATAGAAAAGTTTGTAGTTTATGACAAACCCATCACAACAAAAGATATAGATAACCTTGTTTATGGACTAGCAGAGATAAATATAGATGATTTGATAAAAAACATACTAAATAAAAAAGATTTTACAAAAGATATACACTCCCTACTAGAACACGGCGAAGATGAGATAAAAATCATTACAGCCATAACATCATACTTAACACAATTATATATGTTTAACATCTACATAAGGGTAAATGGCACACCAAATGCAATGGAGATTTTAGGCTACCCTGCCCCAAAATTTGTAGTAGATGAAAAAGCAAATATAAGCTTAAAGTTTAAACCTCAAACTTACTACAAACTACATAAACTACTCCTTGAAGCTGAACTAAATATGAAAAGTTCAAATATAGATAAAGAAGCTATATTACTCTCTACTTTGCTAAGATTACAAAGATTTTTATAAAAAAAAATAATCAAATATTAAGAGCCTTTTAGTTACAATAACAGAATTTTTGTATATAGTTTAATAAATACTATATACTTACTTATTTTAATTATTTCAAAAAGGTAAACAATGCCAAAACGCACCGACATTAATACTATTTTACTTATAGGTTCTGGTCCGATTATAATCGGTCAAGCTTGTGAATTTGACTACTCTGGTACTCAAGCTGTTAAAACTCTAAAAGAGTTAGGTTATCGTGTTGTTCTTATAAATTCTAACCCTGCTACAATTATGACAGACCCTGAATTTGCTGACAGAACTTACATAGAACCGATAAAAGAAGATGTAATCGCAAGAATCATCAAAAAAGAAAATGTAGATGCAGTTCTTCCAACTATGGGTGGACAAACTGCTTTAAATGTTGCAACAAGTATGTATGAAAAAGGGATGCTTGAAGGTGTGGAGTTTTTGGGTGCAACTCCTGAAGCTATCCACAAAGGTGAAGACCGTTCAGCTTTTAATGAAGCTATGATAAAGATAGGGATGGACTTACCAAAAAGTGCAAATGCTTATAGTGTAGAAGAAGCTATACAAGTTGCAAAAGAGATAGGTTTTCCAGTAATCTCAAGAGCTTCATTTACACTAGCTGGTGGTGGTAGTGGTGTTGCTTACAATATGGAAGAGTTTGAAAAATTAGCTCAAGAGGGTCTTTCAGCATCTCCAGTTAATGAGATAGAGATTATGGAATCTATGCTTGGTTGGAAAGAGTATGAGATGGAAGTTATCCGTGATAAAGCCGATAACTGTATCATCGTATGTTCTATCGAGAACTTTGACCCTATGGGTGTTCACACAGGAGATAGCATCACGGTTGCCCCTGCTCTTACTCTAACAGATAAAGAGTACCAAAGAATGAGAGATGCATCTTTTGCTATCCTTCGTGAGATAGGTGTTGATACGGGTGGAAGTAATGTTCAGTTCTCTATAAATCCTAAAGATGGTCGAATGATAGTTATCGAGATGAACCCTCGTGTATCTCGTTCATCTGCACTTGCATCAAAAGCTACTGGTTATCCGATAGCTAAAGTTGCAACTTTACTTGCTGTTGGTTTTACTCTTGATGAGATTACAAATGACATCACAGGAACTCCTGCATCTTTTGAGCCAGTAATTGACTATGTTGTAACTAAAGTTCCTCGTTTTACTTTTGAAAAATTCCCAGAAGCTACTAATACTTTAGGTACAAGTATGAAATCTGTTGGTGAAGTTATGGCTATGGGTAGAACTTTTAAAGAGTCTATCCAAAAAGCACTTTGTTCACTTGAAACTGGTCTATGTGGATTTGACCCTATAGATGCATCTGATGAGTTTATAAAACACGAAATCCGTCGTCCAAATGCAGATAGAATTTTATATGTAGCAGAGGGTTTCCGTCGTGGTATGAGTGTAGAAGATATGTTTGATACTTGTGCGATAGACCCTTGGTTTTTATACCAACTAGAAGAGATGATAGCATCAGAAAAATCTATAACAAAAGATACACTAGAAGATGCAAAAGCACTAAGAGAGTTAAAAGTTGATGGTTTTTCAGACAAAAGAATCTCTCAACTTGTAGGTTGCGATGAAGAGGATGTTTATCAAGCTAGAAAAAAACATAACATAAGCTTAGAGTACAATGAAGTTGATACTTGTTCAGCAGAATTTGAAGCACTTACACCATATCTTTACTCAACTACAAACATCACTAAAATACCTGTTCAAAAAAGACAAAGTGATAAGAAAAAAGTTCTTATCGTCGGTGGTGGACCAAACAGAATAGGACAAGGTATAGAGTTTGACTACTGTTGTGTTCATGCTGCTTTTGCACTAAAAGAGATGGGTATCGAGACCATTATGTACAACTGTAACCCTGAAACAGTTTCTACTGACTACGATACTTCAGATGTACTTTACTTTGAGCCTATTGACTTTGAAAGAGTTAGAAGTGTTATAGAGAGTGAAGAGCCAGATGGAATTATCGTTCACTTTGGTGGGCAAACTCCACTTAAACTAGCAGATAGTCTAACTAAGATAGGTGCAAATATATCTGGAACTCCATCATCAGTAATTGATTTAGCAGAAGACAGAGAGCAATTTAGTGACTTTGTTATAAGAAATAATCTTAAACAACCAGAAAATGGTCTTGCTCGTGCAAAAGAGGAAGCTCCAGAGATTGCACAGCGATTAGGTTTTCCTGTTTTAGTTCGTCCATCATTTGTTCTTGGTGGTCGTGGTATGAAGATAGTTTACTCTCAAGAGGAATTAGCCGAATATATGGAACTTGCTATCTCTGTATCAAACGAAGCACCAGTTCTTATAGATAAGTTTTTAGATCAAGCAACTGAACTTGATGTTGATGCTATATGTGATGGTAATGATGTTTATATCGGTTCTGTTATGCAACATATCGAAGAAGCAGGTATCCACTCTGGAGATAGTGCTTGTTCACTTCCTCCAGTAAGTTTGAGTGATGAGATGATATTGAAAGTTGAAGAACAAACTAGAACTATTGCTTTAGGACTTGGAGTAAAAGGTCTTATGAATGTTCAATATGCAATTTATCAAGATGAAATTTACCTTATAGAGGTTAATCCTCGTGCTTCTCGTACTGTTCCTTTTGTATCAAAAGCTACAGGTATGCCACTTGCAAAAGTTGCAACTCGTGTTATGATGGGTGAAACACTTAGAAGTTCGTTAGAGTATTATGACAAATATAAAATTGTAAAAGAGGAAAATGGCATCTTAAAACCGATACTTAAAGACCATGTATCTGTAAAAGAAGCAGTTTTTCCTTTCCATAAACTAATCGGTGCAGATTTAACACTAAGTCCAGAGATGAAATCAACTGGTGAAGTTATGGGTGTTAGCTCAAACTTCGGTATATCTTTTGCAAAAGCTCAATTAAGTGCAGGTAATAAAATTCCAACTGGTGGAACTTGTTTCTTATCTTTTGTAGATAGTGATAAAGTTTATGCTCCAGAGATAGCAAAAGGTCTAGTAGAACAAGGTTTTAAACTTGTAGCTACAAAAGGTACTCAAGCTGTTTTAGAAGAAAATGGCATACCTTGTGAGAGAATCCTTAAAATCTCAGAGGGTCGTCCAAACATAGAAGACAGTATGAAAAATGATGAAATTGCTATGGCAATAAATACATCCGATAACAACACTTCTAAAAAAGATGCAGTTGTTATCAGACAAGAGGTTCTTAAAAGAAGCATACCATACTTTACAACTCTAAGTGCTGCTCGTGCCTTAATACTTGCTCTTAAAGAGATGAAAGATGACTCATGGTCAGATGCAAAATCACTTCAAGATTTTCTAGCATAGAAAATCTTGTCATCTTGGCTCAAACCGACACAACTGTCGGTTTTTTATCTCAAAATGACAAAAAACTTTTTGAGATAAAACAAAGAGATAGCTCAAAACCATTTATAAAGATATATAAAGATTTTAAAACCTTTCTATCTTATAAAAATCGCATCCCTCAAAATCAAAAAAAATTTGTTCGCCATTCTAAAAAAATAACTTTTATAGTAAAAAACAAAGCATTTAGAGTTACAAAAAATCATCTAAATTCTACTATATTTGATAAACTAGATTGGTATTACTCAACATCTGCAAATAGATCTAGAGAAAACTTCGATAAGAACTTTTGTAAAGAAAAATCAGATATAATCATAGAAGATGCAAACTCACTAAAAGAGACTACATCCTCAAACCTTATAAAAATAAATAACTTTAAAAAGAAGAGATTAAGATGAGTAAGATTTTTCAAGCATTTTTAACTGGTATATTTTTTACTTTTTTATTGGACTTTTTACTTTTTTTGGGGATATTTTTAAACTATATCAAACCTTTAGAGATAAACTTATACTACAATATTTTATTTGCAGACAATCAAAACATCATAATATTTTTATTTTTTAGTGTATTTATAGGATATCTTATAACATATATAAAAAATGTAAAAATAACTTTTAGTATAATATCTTTAGTATTTCTAATCGTTACTAGTGGTCTTATACCAAATATCGGTTATAAAATAGGTGAATTACTACTTATGAAAAAAAATGTAACATACAAAAATAACAGATATACATTTGTAGGTGATGCTTACTATATAGGTAGAGATAAGATTACATTTTATGATTATGATCTGAAAAAAATTATTTTATTAAAAAAGAAAGAGTTGAAAAATTTTTAACCACATATCGCAAAAAGCGAATGTGGCTATAAGTGTGGATTAGTTTTTGTCTTGATCTACAATTTTGTTTGCTGATATCCAAGGCATCATTTCACGAAGTTTGTTACCAGTTTTAGTGATAAGCATCTCTTTATCATTGTTTCTTTCAGCATTCATACGAGGATAACCTGCTTGACCTTCTAGGATAAAGTCTTTTGCAAATCTACCATCTTGAATCTCTTTTAAGATATCTTTCATAGCTTGTTTTGACTCAGCATTGATAACTCTTTTACCAGATACATAGTCACCATACTCAGCAGTATTAGAGATAGAATATCTCATATCAGCGATACCACCTTCAAACATTAAATCAACGATAAGTTTAAGTTCGTGTAAACACTCAAAGTATGCAAGTTCAGGAGCATAACCAGCTTCAGTTAAAGTTTCAAAACCAGCTTGAACTAATGCAGCAGTACCACCACATAAAACAGCTTGCTCACCAAATAAATCAGTTTCAGTCTCATCTTTGAAAGTAGTTTCAATGATAGCAGTTCTACCACCACCGATAGCAGATGCATAAGAAAGAGCTAACTCTTTAGTATTTCCTGAAGGATTTTGACCAACAGCGATTAAATCAGGGATACCACCACCACGAACAAATTCAGAACGAACAGTATGACCTGGAGCTTTTGGAGCAACCATCATTACATTGATGTTAGCAGCTGGGTGAATACGACCATAATGAATGTTAAAACCATGACCAAATGCGATAGTAGCACCATCTTTTAAATTTGGAGCGATTTCATTGTTGTAAATCTCTGCTTGATTTTCATCTGGAAGAAGAATCATAACTACATCAGCTTTAGCAGTTGCATCTGCTACAGTAAGAACTTCAAAGTTTTTAGCTTCAGCTTTAGCCCAGCTAGAACCATCTTTTCTAAGACCGATAACTACTTCAACACCACTATCTCTTAAGTTTTCAGCGTGAGCGTGACCTTGTGAACCAAAACCTATCATTGCAACTACTTTGCTTTTGATTAAGTCTAAATTTGTGTCTTTGTCATAATATACATTTAATGCCATTGTTTTTCCTTGGATAAATATAAGCTTATAAAGCTTAAAAAATTTTTGCGATTATACTATATTAAAGCAAAAACTTTTATAATACGAAACAAAAAATCAAGGAAAATTACAATGATGAAAAAATTTAATCTTTTTAATGAAATTATAAAAGTAGATAAAACAGACCTTACAAATGCGATAAATACACAAAAAGTGTTTGGAATAACCATAGATGGAAAAATAGTAGATGCAAATACAAAAGATATCCTAATCTATAAAGCAAAAGCACAAATAACTCCAACTTTTACAAAGGCATTAGGTAATAACTATCAACTTGTAGAAGATGGTGATAAGGTTTTAATAAAAGCATTTTCTAATTGGCAAGAACTTATAAAGATAAATACACCAAATGCTTCTTATGATGATACAACAGCAGATGGCGTAGCAGAGTTTTCAAACAAAGATTTAGAAGATATAGGTTGGCATGCCACTGAATTTAACATAAGATACAGAACTTTAGTTGAAGTTTTAGAAAAAAACTGTGATGGTGTGGTTCTTTGTATAGAACAAGAAGAACCATACCAATTTAGTGGACTTGGTTTTTTAACAGATAATAATGAAGCTAAAAAAGTTTTATTTGAATATTGTCAAAAAGAGATAAAAAATAAGCTTGAAAATGATGAAGATTTTAAAATTGAAACATTAACTGATGATGAAGAAGATGCAGCTAAATTTTTTAAACTTATATAATAGAAGGAATTTATAATGAATAAAAGTTTTATAACAAATTTTGTAGCATTAGGATTAGTTTTAATATCTTTTATAGTTAATGATACTTACTCAAATATAGTGTTTTTTACAGGACTTTTTGCTCTTTCTGGTTCTATAACAAATCAACTAGCAATTCATATGCTTTTTGAAAAAGTACCATTTCTTTATGGTTCTGGAGTTATTCCTGCTAGATTTGAAGCTTTTAAAGAAGCAATTAAAAATCTTATGATGAGTGAATTTTTTACAAAAGAACAGCTAGATAACTTTTTTAAAAATGAAGAACAAACTATAAATCTTGAACCAATCATACAAGATACAGACTTTACTCCCGCTTTTGATGCTCTAAGTAAGACAGTAATGGAATCACAATTTGGTGGTATGCTAAATATGTTTGGCGGAGAGGTAGCCCTAGAAGGACTAAGAGAACCTTTCTCTCAAAAAATGAAATCAGCTGTTATAAAAATAGTAAATTCTCAAGCATTTAATGACACACTTCAATCCCATATGAAAAATTCAACATTAAGTGATGATATGATTGGTTCTATAGAAAAAGTAATAGATGCAAGACTAAATGAACTAACTCCTCAAATAGTAAAAAAGATAGTTCAAAAACTTATAAAAGAACATCTTGACTGGCTTGTAGTTTGGGGTGGTGTTTTTGGTGGACTTATTGGTTTAGTTTCTTCTTTCTTAGTTTAGCCCTTAACTAAGGGCTTTAAGTTTTCTATTTTTAGAGTTTTACAACAACTTTTTACTACAAATGGTTTGAAATCTGCATATTATACCACCCCAATTAGTCAAGACAACTTTTTATAAAATCTAATTCCCTTTTATATTTGTTACCTTATGCTACATTTTCACTAGAATTAGTGTAGTTTTCATCATTGATTTTTAAACTCTCAAAGTATACATTCATAGGTTTCTTATATTTTAATGTTTCATGAAATCTCCTGTAATTGTAAAACTCCATATAGTCACTTACATCACTTTTGAGAACTGATACTTTTTTATATTCATTTAAATATATTTTTTCAACCTTAGCACTTCTCCAGAACCGTTCAATACAGATATTATCAGTAGCTCTACCTTTACCATCCATCGAAATAATTATGCCATTATCTTTTAGTGTTTGTGTATGGATATAGCTAGTATATTGTGAGCCC
>JAMOQV010000231.1 GCA_027068615.1 Helicobacteraceae bacterium
ATAGCCATAAATGGGAATGGACGAACAACTCTTAGTCCAACTACACCAGCTTTGATACCTTTTTCTCTCATCTCACGTGCTACTTCACGAGCAGTCTCAACTGAAGTACCCATACAAACTACAGCAATATCTGCATCATCCATATCATAACACTCAACTTGGTTATATTTTCTACCAGTTAGTTTTTCAAACTCTGCAAAAACTTCATCAATTTTTGGAGCAACTTCTGTCATCATATCTTTATGTTGACGAGCTTTATGCTCAAAGTGCCAATCCTCTTCAGCTTGAACACCGTGAGTTACTGGATGTTCAAAGTCTAACATATCGTTCATTGGCTTATACTCACCAACAAAGTTATAAGCATCATCATCACTTAAAGTATGAACACCTTGAGCAGTATGAGAAGTCATAAAACCATCTTGATTTACGATAGCTGGAATTCTAACATCGTGATCTTCACTTACTCTAAAAGCGATTAAGTTTAAATCATAAGCTTCTTGTGGAGAGAAAGCATCAAACTGAATCCAACCACTATCACGAACCATATACATATCAGAATGATCGCCATTAACATTTAATGGTGCAGCTAATGCACGATTTACTAAGTTAAGTACTATAGGAAGTCTCATACCAGATGCTTGGTAAAGTGTCTCAGCCATAAGAGCAAGACCCTGAGATGAAGTAGCAGTAGCAACACGACCACCAGCAGCAGCAGCACCGATACATCCAGACATCGCTGCATGTTCAGATTCAACCATTATAAATTCACCCTCAACAAAATTGTCTGATTTGAATTTTGCATAACCTTCAACTATCGGAGTTGATGGAGTAATTGGGTAAGCTGATACAACATCAACTTGAGCTTGTCTTAAAGCTTGAGCAGCAGCATGATTACCATCCCATACTTCAATATCTCTTAATTCCATTTTATCAAATGCCATCTATTTCTCCTCATCTTTACTAGGCCACTGAGCTATCTCAGTTTCTTCATCTGCTTGTTCTGGGAACATTAAAAGTGATTTTGGATTTGTAGGACATACTTCCACACAAACACCACAACCTTTACAGTGTTCCATATCTATCCCTAACATCTTTTTATCTCTTGAGATTATAGAAATATCTGGACAATAAACCCAACAAAACTGACAATCTATACAATAGTCTTTATTGTAAATTGGTTTTTTAATTCTCCAATCAGCAACACTTGCAGTAAAAGAGTTGTTTGCAGAGTATGCACGATCTTCTTGTTTAGTTCCTGCTATATCATTAACACTACCATCAAATGAACGAAGCATAGCTCCTATTTCAAATTCATCCCATCCTGTATTTGCCATCATCAGCTCCTTATTTCACTTCGTCGTAAGCTCGTTGAATAGCAACCATATTTGCATCAACAATCTTTTGTGGTAGTTTTTTAAGAATTCTTTTCATACTATCTTTAAAAAAATCCATTTCATACATTCCAGAAATTTTCATAAATGCACCTAGCATCGGTGTATTTGGAATAGGACGACCGATAGTTTCTTGAGCAATTTTAATACAATCAACAGTATAAAGTTCTTTACCTTCTAACTTAGGTTGAGCTTTTACAAGCTCCTCTTTAGTTAGGTGTGTAGTAATGATATACTTTGTAGTATCTTTGTGATTTATAGTAACATCAGATGTATATACTAATGCTGGATCTATAACAAAAACATAATCAGGCTTCATATATTTTTCATGATTCATAATAACTTCATCATCAACACGATTATATGCAGTCATAGCTGCTCCACGCTTAGCAGATCCATAAAATGCAAATGCCTGTACATGCTTACCAGTTGTTGAAATAACATCTGCTAAACCTTTAGCACCAGTTACGGCACCTTGTCCAGCACGACTATGCCATCTAATCTCTAGCATAAATTCTCCTTAAGTATCTTCAAGGGTGTAAACCCTAATTCTAGTTTGTGGTATTTTATGCTACTTGGTCTTAAAATAAGCTTGATAGTTTTTTAGTTTGGTTTTTCATTGATAATATGTGTTAATTATTCCTATTTTTTAGGAATTTTACTGCATCATAAGCAGTATCACAAATAAATTCTGTGTAATTCTGTAGAGTTTCTTTTGTATCATAACCACTTAAAACACCTATAGAATTTATGTTTGCATTTTTAGCAGAAATCAAATCAAGCTTAGTATCTCCTATCATCCAAATATCAGAATCTTCCATATTTAAACTCTCTATAGCTTTTAATATAGGCTCTTCATGCGGTTTTGGATGCTCAACATCCTCACGACCAACTAAAACCTTAAAGTACTCCATTAATTCAAAATGCTCCATTAAAACTTTAGAATATCTTCCCGTTTTTGTAGTTACAATCCCCAAAGTGGCAAATTCACTAGCATCTTTAACAGCTTGAAAAGCAAAATCTAAAAGCTTTGTTTTTTGAGTAGAAATTTTTCTATAATGCTCTTTATAAGTAGCTACAAAATCCCAAACCAACTTTTTATCCACTCCTAACTCTCTATACATTACATCAAGAGGATGACCTATAAGTACTTTTATATCTTCATCACTTGGATGTGGATGATTATGGATATCAAAAGAGTTGTGAAAACTTTCTAAAATCGCCTCAGTTGAATCTATAAGTGTTCCATCTAAATCAAATAGTATTATCAATTTTTTCCCTATTAGTTACTTTTAGTTGTGCAATTATAGTATATATAAGATATTTTTAAATCAAATATAGTCTTTTTTTGATATAATCCACACAATTTTATATAGTGTGTAATCACACCACCTAGGAAATATTTATGGATATTAGAGAAGAATTTTTAAAATTTTTTGAATCAAAAAATCATCAAAGAGTAGCTTCAGCTCCACTTACACCAGAGGATGCTTCACTTCTTTTTAACAATGCAGGTATGGTACCTTTTAAGTCAATCTTTACAGGGGAAGTTCCAGCACCATCTAACCCTCGTGCAACATCATGTCAAACTTGTTTAAGAGCTGGTGGTAAGCATAATGACCTTGAAAATGTTGGTCATACTGCAAGACACCATACTTTTTTTGAGATGCTTGGTAACTTCTCTTTTGGAGATTATTTTAAAGAGGAAGTTATAAACTACTCTTGGGAGTTTATAACTAAAGTTTTAGAACTACCTATTGAAAAACTTTGGGTAACAGTTCATGAAAGCGATGATGAAGCTGAAAAACTTTGGCAAAAACATATCTCAAAAGACAGAATCAAAAGACTAGGTGATGCTGATAACTTTTGGGCTATGGGCGATACTGGTGCTTGTGGACCTTGTAGTGAGATTTTTTATGATCAAGGTGCTGAACATTTTTCTGGTGAAGAGGATTATCTAGGTGGTGATGGAGATAGATTTTTAGAGATATGGAACCTTGTTTTTATGCAATACGACAGACAAGCAGACGGTACACTTCTACCACTTCCAAAACCATCTATCGATACAGGTATGGGGCTAGAGAGAGTTGTAGCTATAAAAGAGGGAGCATTATCTAACTATGGTTCATCACTATTTATGCCACTTATCCATAAAGTTGAAGAGCTTATAGGCAAAGAGTATAAGTATGAAAGTGGTACATCTTATAGAGTTATAGCTGACCATATAAGAACAACTGTATTTTTACTCTCTCAAGGGATTAACTTCTCAAATGAGGGTCGTGGGTATGTTCTTCGCCGTATCCTTCGCCGTGCTGTAAGACACGGGTATCTTCTAGGTTTTAGAAAGCCATTTATGTATAAGCTTGTAGATACTTTAGTAAAGATTATGGGCAATGAATACACATACCTAAAAGACAAAGCAGAGATTGTAAAAGAGCAGATAGAGTTAGAAGAAGCAAGATTTTTCAAAACTATTGAAAGTGGTATAGCACTTTTTGAAGAGGAGCTAAAAACTACTAAAGATATATTTAGTGGAGAGGTTGCTTTTAAACTTTATGATACATTTGGTTTCCCACTAGATTTAACTGAAGATATGTTAAAAAGCCACAACCTAAAACTAGATACTAAAAAGTTTGATGAGCTTATGAGTGAGCAAAGAACTCGTGCAAAAGCTGCTTGGAAAGGTAGTGGAGATGCTGATACTCACGGAGATTTTAAAGAGCTTTTAGAAAAATTTGGAGAAAATGAGTTTGTAGGTTATGACAAAACACAAACAACTTCAAAAGTTTTAGCACTTTTAGATGAAAACTATAAGCATACTGAAAAGTTAGATGCAAACTCAAAAGGTTGGGTACTTCTTGATAGTACACCTTTTTATGCTGAGAGTGGTGGGCAAGTTGGAGACAAGGGAGAGTTAAAAGGTTTTGCAAAAGTGCAAGATACTAAAAAATTCTTCGGACTTAACCTATCTCAAATAGAGGTTGAGAGTGAATTAAAAGTTGGCGATAAAGTTGAAGCGATAGTAGATATAAGTAGAAATGAGATTATAAAACACCATTCAGCTACTCACTTGCTTCATGCTGTACTTTTTGATGTTTTAGGGGAGCATATATCTCAAGCTGGTTCACTAAATGAAGCTACAAGACTTAGATTTGACTTTTCACATCCTAAAGCTTTAACTCATACAGAGTTAGCAGAGGTTGAACAAAGAGTAAATGCAATTATCGCTCGTGGTATAGATGCAAAAACTGAAGTTATGGATATACAAAGTGCTAAAAACAGTGGTGCAAAAGCTCAGTTTGGAGAGAAATACGGCGATGCTGTTAGAGTTGTAAGCTTTGAAGATGCTTCCATTGAGCTTTGTGGTGGTGTTCATGTAAAAAATACAGCTTCAATTGGTTCATTTATAATCACAAAAGAGAGTGGTGTTAGTGCTGGAGTTAGAAGGATAGAAGCTGTTGTTGGTAAAGCTGCTTATGACTACTTTTGTGAGCAAAGAATACTTTTAAAACAAGTTGAATCAGAAGTAAAAAACTTGGATGTAATAGCAGGTGTCTCAAGACTAAAATCAACTATAACAGAGTTAAAAGCAGAGTTAAAAGATGCTCAAAACAGTGCAAAAGTTGAGATAAAAACAAACGATATCAACGGTGTAGCTGTGGTTATAGAAGAGTATCCAAATGGCGATATAAAAGAGAAGATAGACGAGCTTAAAAATCAAAATGACAAACTTTGTGCTATGCTTTTTCAAGTAAAAGGGGACAAAGTTCTTATAGCTTGTGGTGTTAAAGGTACAGATGCAAAAGCAGGTGATTGGATCAAAAAAGTAGCTCCAATACTTGGTGGTGGAGGTGGAGGTCGTCCAGACTTCGCTCAAGCTGGTGGAAAAGATAAAACAAAACTACCAGAAGCTAAAGAAGCATCTTTATCTTACATAACAGAAGTTTTATCATAAACAAAGGTTTACTTGTGAAATGGATATTTTTTCTAACTTTTGCTTTGCTTTTTAGTGGATGTGAGATACCTGACTTTCAAAATGACAAGTCAAAAGATTTGGCTAAAGAGAAGTTAGCATTTGAGCAAAAAGTTCAAGAATCTAAAGAGGTTCAACTCAAAAAACTATCTGCTCAAACTCAAAAAGAGTTAGCTATCTTAGCATCAAAAAAAGAGTTGGCTCTTATAGAAAAAGAAAAAGAGTTAGAAAAAATCCGTATGCAAGCTGAACTTGAAAAACAAAAAATCATCTTTGAAAAAGAGAAAGAAAAAACACTTTTTGAACAAAAGATGAAAGAAGCTGAACAAAGCAACGATATGGAACTAAAAAGATATATAGTTTTTATCTTTGCTTTACTTCTTATCATCAGTAGCTTTTTTACATACTACTACTTTAAAAAAAGAAGAGAAGACAAGCTTCGAGCCTACAACGATAACTTACAAAAATACTTCAACCACAAAGAGAATGAAGCAAGGGTAAAGATAGCCGAAAAGATGCTAGATGCCATCTCATCTGGAACACTAGACAAAGAGCAAGAAAACCAACTTATAGGTGCTTTTAGTGGTCAAACAAATGGAAGTTATCAAAAACAACTTTCATCTGAAATCTCATCTGAGAAAGATGATGATGTTATAGATATAGCCGAGATAGAACATAAAGGTTAAACTTAGTTCATAAGTTTTATTAAAGAATCTACTGTATCTTCATATTTATTTCTAAGTGTTGCATCCTGAGACATAAACTGTTCCATAGAAGCTTTTTTCCCTATAGCTTCATCTAGTTCAGGATCACTACCTTTTGTATAAGCGCCTATACGAATTAACATCTCATTCTCTTTTAACATTGTATATAGTCTTCTAAATTTTATAGCTGCTTGAAAATGCTCTTTTGTTATGATATCGTTCATAACACGAGATGCTGAATTTAGTACATGTATAGGTGGATAGATTCCAAAGTCGGTTAATTCACGAGAAAGCACGATATGCCCATCTAGGATAGAACGAGATTGGTCAGCAATAGGGTCACTCATATCATCTCCCTCTATAAGAACAGTAAAAAAAGCAGTAATTGAACCTTTGCCCTCTTCCTTTCCAGCTCTTTCCATTAACTGTGGTAAAAGTGTAAGTGAAGATGGTGGATAACCTTTTGATGTTGGTGGTTCACCCAAAGCTAGACCAATCTCCCTTTGAGCCATCGCAAAACGGGTAACACTATCCATAATGAACAGCACATCAAGCCCTTTATCTTTAAAGTGTTCTGCTACACTCATAGCTGCAAATGCACCATACTTTCTCATAAGTGGACTATCATCTGATGTTGCTACTATCATCACGGTATTTGTCAAGTCTCCACCTAAGTTTTTCTCTATAAACTCAGGTATCTCACGACCCCTTTCCCCTATAAGTGCTACAACTTTTATAGGAGCATCAGCACCCCTTACAATCATCCCCATAAGTGTAGATTTACCAACCCCACTACCTGCAAAGATGCCAAGTTTTTGACCTTTTCCACAAGTAAGAAGTCCATCTATACTTTTAACACCAACACTAAAAACTTCATCTATCATACCCCTTTTCATAGCTGAAATTGGAGCTTTTATGATGGGGGAAAATTGAGAAGTGTTTATCATACCTTTTCCATCTATGGGTTGCATAAATGGGTTTACAACACGACCTAAAAGACCCTCTCCCATAGGGATATTCATCCCCTCTTGATCCATAAACACTCTATCGCCTGAGCTAAACCCATCTATAAAACTAAAAGGGGTTATATAAAAAGTAGCACCATCTATCTCGGTAACCATACCAACTGTTTCTTGTTCGGTTGTATTTGATACGATTTTAACCATATCACTTATACTTACATTTAGACCTCGTGCTGTTATAACAGTAGCATTTATCTTTACAACTTCACCAAAAGGCTCATAATAGTTTTGAGATGAAAGTTTTTCTTTTAGTGAGGAAAAGGGCATTTATTTTAATCCATTTTTATGTAAAATATCTTCTATTTCTTTATTTGAAATATTATCGATTTCAGTTTTAGAGTATATTGAGAGTAGTCTTATAGTATTTTTAGCATCTATAAAGTAGATGATAACTCTAAAACCACCACTTTTTCCAGTAGGTATAGAAGAGTTAGCCAATCTAATTTTATAGCAATTATATCTTAGTTTAGTACCAAATGTTGGGTTTTTATATAAACTATCCCTAAGCTCTTCTAAATCTAAAGCAATTTTTTTATAATTTTTAGCTAATTTTTTAACTTGTTTAACAAATTCAGGTGTTGGTATTATTTTTAAGTTCATCTATCAATCCATCAAATGATATCTCTTCTAATTCATTATTTTGTTGAAGTTTCATCTGTTTTATAGATTTATCTAAACTATTTAATAGCATCATTTTATTGTAACTGTTTTTTATAAAATCAAAAAAAAGCTCTTTATCACTGTTAAACCCATCTAAAAAAATCTTCTCAATATCTTGATTTACTTCTAATGCTAACATAGAAAAATCCTTTAGTATCTAGTTCCACTAGGCGAATTTATAAGTGAGAAAAACTCTGCTCTTGTTTTTTCATCTTTTTTAAACAATCCTCTTAGTGCTGATGATGTTGTTGTTGAGTTTATCTTCTCAACCCCTCTCATCTCCATACACATATGTCTTGCTTGAACAACTACTGCTACACCTTTAGGGTTTATAGTGTTCATTATGGCATCAGCTATTTGTTCTGTTAGTTGTTCTTGTATCTGCATTCTACGAGCAAAAACATTTACAACTCTTGGGATTTTTGAAAGTCCTACAACTTTTCCATCTGGTATATAAGCTACATGAACTTGCCCAATTATAGGTAAAAGATGATGTTCACAAGTTGAGTAAAACTCTATATCTTTTATAAGAACCATCTCATCATTACTACTTGTAAAAAGTGCTTTTTGAAGTATGGCTTTTGGGTCTTCTTTATAGCCACCATAGATAAACTCAAAAGCTTTTCTAACTCTTGAAGGGGTATCTAGTAACCCCTCTCTATCTGGATTTTCTCCTACATGGAGCATCATAGTTTTTACTGCATTTTCAAAATCTGTATTTTTTTCGTTTGACAATTTTTTTGCCTTAATTTAGATATGAAATTATACACTATTAATGTAATAAATTAATTATCTGCTATAATCTTAATAATATTTTCTAAACATAAGGTTTTTAATGAAAAAATTTATAGGTATATTTTCTATCTTAATTATTGTAGTTCTTATAGTTCAAACAATCACAACAAAAGATGCTAAAAAAAGTTCAACTAATAGCATCGGAGTTAGCACTTTTGCTTTGTATGATATAACAAAACATATAGTTGGAGATACTCAAAAACTTTTTATACTGATGCCTTTTGGTGTAGATATACATAGTTTTGAACCAACTCCACAACTTATAGCAAAAATTCAAAATAGTACATTAGTTATATACAATGGTGCTGGACTACAACACTGGATAGAAGACTTTAACTTTAAAAACAAATCAATAGATATGAGTAAATATGTTAAACTAAAAAAAGTTCAAAAACATACCCATCACGAAGAAGATGAACATCATCACGGAGCTATAGATAGTCATTATTGGTTAGATATAAGTAATATGATAAAAATGACACAAATCATAACAAAAGAGTTGATATCTATATCACCTAAAGATAAAGATTTTTATATAAAAAATGAACAATCTTATATATCTATGCTTGAAAAATTAGACAATGATTTTAAAACTAAATTATCAGAGTGTAAAAAAGATACTATCATAGTAAATCACAATGCTTTTTCATACTTGTCAGATAGATATGGATTTCACTCTGTAGCACTTAGTGGTCTATCCCCAGATGCTCAACCAGATGCTAAAACTATGATAAAACTTATCAAAACAGTAAAAGAACATAACCTCTCAACTGTATTTTTTGAAAGTTTTGCATCTGACAAGGCTATGAAAAGCATAGCAAAAGAAGCTCATGTTAAAGTTGATGTACTTCAAGCTTTAGGAAATATAACAGCAGATGAAGCAAAAAAACATATGAGTTATGAAGATATCATGAGAGAAAACTTAGATAAAATCTCAAAAGCTTTAGAGTGTAAATAGATGGATTTTAAAGTACCTATATTTGATGTTAAAAATCTTAACTTTGAAGTTGACAATCAAAAGATACTAACTAATATATCTTTTGAGATATATCAAGCTGAATATATAGCTATCATAGGTCCAAATGGTGGTGGAAAAACTACACTTATAAGGATGCTTTTAGGGCTAGAAAAACCAACAAATGGTGAAGTAAAGATATATGGCAAAAAACTAAAAGATTTTAAAGAGTGGAGCAAGATAGGTTTTGTACCACAAAGAGCATCCCATGTTGATACAAACTTTCCAGCAACTGTTGAAGATATAGTAAATATGGGAAGAGTATCTAAGAGAAAACTATTTTCTAAAAAACCAAAAGAGGATATAGAGATAGTAAAAGATGCTATGATAAAGATGGATGTTTATAACTTAAAAGACAAGATGGTGGGAAACCTATCAGGTGGACAAAGACAAAGGGTTATGTGTGCAAGAGCCTTGGCATCACAACCAGAGATACTTATACTTGATGAGCCAAATACAGGTGTAGATGTAGTCTCTCAAAACCGTTTTTATGCACTTCTTAGAAAACTAAATCAAGAGGATAAAATAACCATAGTTTTTATAACCCACGACATAGGTGTAATAGCTGATGATATAGCAAGACTTTTTACTGTAAATGAAAAGATTACAGTTTGTAATGACCCTAAAAAGGTGATAAGTTGTGAAGATATAAGTGAACTCTATGGAAGAGAAGCCCATCTTATACATAACCACAGACATGAGCATTGATTTTTAAAAAGAGATAGGGATAAAATTAATGAACTTATTAAATAAAGATTTGATTGTAGAATACTTGAAACAACATAAGACAGACTTTTATAATAGATATTCAATTATGAAGATAGGTTTATTTGGAAGTTTTGCCAAAAATAATAACTCTTTAAATAGTGATATTGACATAGTATATGAAACAATATCTAAAGATTTGACATTTAAACAAATGTATCAACTAGAAGAGGAATTAAATAGACACTTTGATAGGGATATAGATCTGGTTAATCTTAACTATATGAATCCACTTATCAAAAGAAAAGTTATAAAAGATGTTATATATGTATAGTGATAATAACTTGATTTATATATTTACAATCTTAGAAGCGATAGAAAAGATAAATATTTATTGTAGTGATTTTGAAGATGATGAAGAATTTTATAGTAGTAATGAACAGTTAAATTTTAATGCAGTTGTAAACTTACTTATTGCTATTGGTGAAGAAAATAAGAAAATAGAGACTAAAATAAAGGATGATTATACATTTACTTGGAAAGATATATCGAAAATGAGAGATAAAATATCTCATAATTATAGAGGTGTTAGTCCATATATAGTTTGGGATATAGTAAGAAATTTTTTACCCGAATATAAAAATATACTTATAGATATATTGCCATGTATAGATAATTTTGATGAGGTTTTAGATGATGCTATTAGTTCAAAGTTTTATACACATTTAGCATATTTAAAAGAGGTAAGATAAATGAAACTAAAAAAACTACCAATTGGCATCCAAACATTTAAAAAAATCATAAATGAAAACTATACATATATAGATAAAACACAAATAGCATATAACCTTATAAATGATTATCAAAATGTATTTTTATCTCGCCCTAGAAGATTTGGTAAAAGCCTTTTTTTAGATACTCTTCACAACATTTTTGAGGGGAATAAAGAGCTATTTAAAGGTTTGTATATCTATGATAAATGGGATTTTGAAGATAAATATCCTGTTATAAAGATAAGTTGGGGTGGCAATCTAAAAACATTAGAATCTACCAATAAAAAAGCTATAAGCATACTAAAAGATAATCAAAAAAGATTAGGTGTAGAGTGTGAAGATATGCAAGATGCAAGTATCTGTTTTGATGAGCTTATAAAAAAAACTTATGAAAAATACAATAAACCAGTAGTAATTCTTATAGATGAATACGATAAACCCATATTAGATAACTTAGATAACACAACAATAGCTATACAAAACAGAGACTTTTTAAGAGGCTTATATGTGATGCTAAAAGAAAATGATGCTTATATAAAATTTGCATTTTTAACAGGCATCTCAAAGTTTTCAAAAGCAAGTATATTTAGTGGGTTAAATAACTTAACAGATATATCTCTAAACAAACGATATGGCAATATCTGTGGATATACTCAAGAAAATATAGAGTATTACTTTAAAGAGTATCTAGTTGATGTTGATTTAAAAAAGGTTCAAAGTTGGTATAACGGTTATAACTTTTTAGGTCAAAAAGTTTATAACCCTTTTGACTTACTTCAGTACCTAGATACAAAAGAGTTTAAAAACTATTGGTGGGAAAGTGGCAACCCTTACTTTTTGATAGAGATACTTAAAAAAGGGGATTATTTTATACCAAATGTTGAAAATCTAAAAACAGATGAAAGTTTACTAAATAGTTTCGATATAGAGAAGTTAAAACTAGAGGTACTTCTTTTTCAAAGTGGGTATTTAAGTATAGATAAACAGTTTCAAAAAAGAGATAAAATATTTTATACTCTAAAAGTACCAAATAAAGAAGTACAAATTAGTTTAAATGAACTTTTTTTAATGTATCTTACTGATAGAGTTGATTTTGATATACAAGATAATATTTATGATAGTTTATATGAAGCAGATTTACAAATGTTTAAAAACTCACTTATCTCACTTTTTGCATCTATCCCTTACAACAACTATGTAAAAAACAATATATCAAACTTTGAGGGTTACTATGCAAGTGTTATCTATACTTACTTAGCTAGTCTAGGAGTAGAGATGATAGCAGAAGATGTAACCAATAGAGGTAGGATAGATTTGAGTATAAAACTAAATGATAAAATCTACATCATAGAGTTTAAGATGCAAAGTGAAGATGCATTGTCTCAGATAAAAGAGAAAAACTACCATCAAAAGTATCTAAATAATTCTAAAGAGATATATTTAGTTGGTATAAATTTTGATGAAGATAAGAAAAATATAACTAAGTTTGAATGGGAAAAAGTAGAGGTTGGTTGTGGATAAAGTTACAACAAATGATTTTTATAATGACATAAAAAATATACTTCAATCTGCAAAAGATAATGCATATAAACAAGTAAACTTTATAATGGTAGAGGCTTATTGGTGTGTAGGTAAAAAGATAGTAGAACAAGAACAATCTGGTGAAGATAGAGCTAAGTATGGTAAAGCTATCATCAAAGAGTTGTCAAAAAAACTAACAAAAGATTTTAGTAAAGGTTTTTCAGAAAGAAATCTACGAAATATGAGACAGTTTTATATAGTGTTTCCAATTTGGCAAACAGTATCTGCCAAATTAAGTTGGAGCCATTATCAACTTCTAATGAGAGTAGAAAATCAAAAAGCAAGAGAGTACTACATAGAAGAAGCGATAAATTCAAACTGGAGTGTAAGAGCTTTAGAAAGACAGATAGGTAGTTTTTACTATGAAAGGATAATCTCTAGTAAAGATAAAACCATAGTAAAATATGAAGCAGATGAAAAAACTAAAGATTTGAAATTAAAACCAAAAGATATTATAAAAGACCCTTATGTATTAGAGTTTTTAGAGTTAAAAGACAATATATCATTTAGAGAAGATGAACTAGAATCTGCACTTATGGATAAAATTCAAGATTTTTTACTTGAACTTGGTCGTGGATTTGCATTTGTAGCTAGACAAAAACATATACGAACTGAACTTAGTGATTTTTATATAGATTTGGTATTTTATAACTACATCTTAAAATGTTTTGTAATCATTGAGCTAAAAAGGGGTAAACTAACACATCAAGATATAGGACAACTTGATATGTATGTAAATATGTATGATGATTTAGAAAAACCACAAAGTGATAACCCAACCATAGGGATACTACTTTGCACATCAAAAGATGATACAGTTGTAAAATACTCAAGTATAAAAGACAAAGAAAATCTTTTTGTATCAAAGTATCAGATGTATCTACCAAGTGAAGATGAATTAAAACAAGAGATAGAAAAAGATATAATGGAATTAGAATTAAAATGCAAATATTAAGTAAAGGAAAAAATTATGAAATTTGCAGACCCGAAAAATGATGTAGCTTTTAAAAAGATATTTGGAGATGAAAGACATAAGGAAGTTCTTATATCTTTTTTAAATGCTATTCTTGATTTTAAAGATGAAAAAGTTATAGTTGATGTAAAACTAGACAATACTTATCAATTATCACAAATAGAAGAATTAAAAGATTATGATAAAGTAAGTTTAAAAAAAGGATTAGATATAAAAACAGTATCATTAATAACTGAATTAAGTACAGAAGAGATAAAAAATATATGTTAGAAATGTTTCAATATGAATTTATGCAAAAAGCTTTTTTAGTAGGTATTATTATAGCCATACTCGCATCTATCAGTGGTACTTTTGTCGTACTTCGTCGTTACTCACTTATGAGTGAGACACTTGCACATTCTGCTTTAGTTGGAGTATCTGTTGGACTAGTAGCTGGTTATAACCCTATTTGGGTAGCTGTTATTGTAGCTATATTATCGGCTTGGCTTATAGAGTATCTTAGAAGTTATTTTTCTTTGTATTCAGATGCTGTTTTAGCCATACTTTTATCTGGTTCTTTAGCCATAGCTATTATCATAGTATCTTTAGGAGATGCATTTAATACATCACTATTTTCTTATCTATTTGGTTCTATCTTATCTGTTAGTGATGATGATGTAAAAGCTATCTTATTTTTTGGTGGTTTATCTTTAGCATTGTTACTTGTTTTTTCAAAAGAGTTATATTTTATAGCTTATGATGAGGAAGTTGCACAAACAAGTGGTATAAAAGTCAAATCTCTAAACTTTTTACTTGTAACTGTTGTAGCTATCATCATAGCACTCTCTATACGGGTAGTTGGAAGTTTACTTATAGGGGCTTTGATGGTTATACCAACGGTTACAGCACTACAGTACAAAAAAGGTTTTTTTAAAACTGTTATATTATCGGTAATCTTTGCTATAGTTAGTGTTATCTCTGGAATGATATTCTCATACTACTTTTCACTGCCATCTGGAGCAACTATAGTTTTATCTATACTTTTTATATTTATAATCTCATTGGTGGTAAACAAAAGATGAAAATAAGTTCAGAATTTTCCAAATATGCATCTGAGTATGAAAACTACAATATCATACAAAAAAAAGTTATTGATAAGCTTTTATCAACACTTAAAACACAACCTAAAGATATACTGGATTTAGGTTGTGGTAGTGGTGAGCTTTGTAAAAAGATAGATTGGCAATATAACAGTTTTATAGGTGTTGATTTTGCTAAAAATATGCTAGAACTTCATCCAAAATCTGATAAGATAAAATGTATTTATGGTGATTTTAACGATGAAAATCTATTTAAAGAGTTAAAAAAACATCACTATGACCATATATTTTCTGCATCTGCTTTACAATGGGCTGATGATTTGGAAACTGTTTTTAGACATATAAAAACTCTTAATGCACCTGTATCACTAGCTATATTTACATCAAATACATTTAAAACACTACATAATACAGCAGGACTAAATTCAATACTTGCTTCTGCTTCTAGTATATTAAAAATCCAAGCTAAATTTTTTAAAACAAATTTTGAAATAGTAAATTATAAATTAAGATTTAACTCTGTTAGAGAGATGTTTAGATATATCAAAAAAAGTGGAGTAAGTGCTTCAAGAAGAGTTCTAACTTATAAACAAACCAAAAAGCTTATGCAAGAATATCCTTTAGATTATCTAGAATTTGAAATTGTTTTTATAACTTCAAAATAATTTTTTCTAAATCATAAAGCTCATATCTTATATGCTTAAATCTTTCGCTATACTCTACATTTTCCAATTTAAAAAGCTCTTCTAAAACCCTAGAAGATTCTTGTGCTCGTTTAAAATTTGCTGTGATAATATCTTTTACACAACTTCTGTTAAGTTCACTTTTTATTGTTGTACGAAGCACATCATTGATACTATCACGATTTTGAAGAAGTGCATCATCATCCATCTGTGCTAAATGACGAAGATGTTTTAATTTATGAGATAATTCTTTGTTATTATCTCCGTATCTCATAATATCTTCAACAACCCTTATCCCCTCTTTTAAACGGTTAAGATTTGCATCGCACACCCGATAAAGTTCGGGTGTTAGCGATTTTTTAGTCATTATCACCAAAGATTCCAAAAAGTTGTAAAAGTGCTGTAAAAATATTTAAAAAATCAAGATAAAGTGCAATAGCCCCATCAATAGGAGTTTCATAAGCACCTTGCATAATGTTTTGGGTATCAAAAATAACCATCACACTAAAAAGTAGTACAATAGCACCACTAATCATAATATGAACCATTGGATTACCTAAAAAGATATTTATGATTGAAAATCCTAAGATTACAAACATAGCTATCATAAGAGGCTTACCATAACCTGTAAAATCCCTAGTTGTTTTTATAGCATAAAAACTCATAGCACCAAATACAACTGATGTCATAGCAAAAGCATTACCTATGATAGTAGCACCACCACTCATACCAAGTGTACGAGCTAAAAGAGGAGCTAACATCAAACCTGTCATAAATACAAATCCAAACATAACCATAAGGTTTAAACCTTGTTTATGTTTTACAAAATGTAACCCTATTAATAATCCTATCTCTAAAATCATTAGAGGAAAGAACATAGCTTGAATAGTTCCAGCTAATGGAACACCAACATAAGCACCAGCTGCACCAGCCATCATAGAAGCTGCAAAAAGTTTATAAGTCTCTTTTACAAATGCAACGATTTGAGCTTCACTTTTTGAGACACTTCCATAACTAAAAGCTTCACTAGCCCTCGCATAATCACGATCATATAATCCCATAATTTTTCCTTTTAACTATACATAAATCCATATAGTTTATTTTAATAATGAATTATATAGATGAAGAGTTAACATATAGCAAAAATTTATAAATTAGTTGCTTTTTGCAAGTTGTGCAAAGTCTATTTCAGTAGAACTTTTATTCTCTTCTTTCATCTTTTTATCCTCTTCAAAACTTCCTGTACTAAAAGTAACACCACTTTGTTTAAGTATGCATCCTTTCATACCAGGTACACAAGCTTTCTTTATAAGTTTACAATAACCTTTAAAATCGTGTTGACATGTCCATCCCATTTTTACCCTTTTAGAGAAATTTTTATAAAATTATATCTTTTTTTTAAAGTTATTTATCAAAGTTCCGATATACTTTACATAGTCAGAGGCAAGGATGCCAAAGACAAAAAAAATTAGAAAAGAGCAAAAGGCTCTTTCCATAAAAAAGGATTTATTATGGGTTTTAGAATAAACACAAATGTTGCGGCTATGAACGCACATGCTAGTTCGTCAGCAAATAATCGTGCTATAAATAATTCACTTGAAAAATTAAGTTCAGGTTTAAGAATTAATAAAGCAGCAGATGATGCTTCTGGTCTTGCTATTGCAGATTCGCTTCGTTCTCAAGCAAATGGCTTAGGTCAAGCTATAAAAAATGCAAATGATGGTATAAATATCATCCAAATCGCTGATAAAGCTATGGATGAACAAACAAAAATACTTGATACTATCAAAACTAAAGCAATCCAATCAGCAGAAGATGGTCAAACTAGTAAATCAAGAAAAGCACTACAAGCAGATATCACTCGTCTTATGGAGGAGTTAGATAATATCGCAGGAACTACTTCATTTAATGGTCAGCAACTTCTTTCTGGTCAATACACAAACAAAGAGTTCCAAGTTGGTGCTTACTCAAATACAACTGTAAAAACAAGTATAGGTGCAACAAGTTCTGATAAAATTGGGTCAACCCGTTTTGAAACAGGTAAAATGATAACAGCAGCTGGTATATCTACTATGAAATTTTCAGCTATTGATGGTACTAATGATATAGTTTTAGAAAGTGTTACTATCTCAACTGGTGCTGGAACAGGTATAGGTGTTTTAGCAGAAACAATTAACAAAAATTCAGATAAAACAGGTGTAAGAGCTTCTTTTGATGTTCACTCAACTGGTACTAAATCTATCTCTGCTTCAACAATTAAAGGTATCGCTATAAATGG
>JAMOQV010000232.1 GCA_027068615.1 Helicobacteraceae bacterium
ATATACTCTTCAAATGATTTAAAATCTTTATCTTTTTTTATTTTCTCAAGTATATTTACAGCTAAATTATAACGAATAAATATATCAATATTTTTTGTTTTTAAATTACGGTTTGATATATTTTTAGGTTTTACAGTATCAATATAATTAAAAACTTTTATTAAATTTTTAGAATTATCATAGTTATTATCTCTTAAAAAATAACAAATTCCACCTTTTAGTTCAATATCTGGAAATAAAATTTTTGGTTTTAAAAAGTCATGAAGTTGAGATATATGAGTATCATGTAACATTTGGTCTCTAAACTCATCTAGCCCTTTCCCACCTGCATACCATCTTGTTGGCATAATCATAGATATATAAGTAGGATTTAGTTGTTTTGCTATTTGAACAAACTGATGATATATAGGCTTTGCACTAGCTTGTGCTCCACCATCGCTTTGTTGATATGGTGGATTTCCAATAATAGTATTAAAGTTCATATTTGTTCCATTTATTTTTATTTGTTCATTAGTTATTATTTTATTTTCTTTTATTAAGTCATAAGAAGTATAGTTTTTTTCTATATGATTATAGTCTAGTTCTAGCAAAGTATAAACCTTTCGTGTAAATTCATAAGCTATTTTAGATGTAGGAATACAGTAGAAATTTGAAGCTATATCTTTGCCATATTTTTTATATATAGCATATACAAATTCACCTTGTTTTGAAGCTATATCAATAGCTTTAGATGAAGTAGTAAGTGCATCACTTGGTAAAATATCTATAATCATATCTGCTACATTTTGTGGTGTAACTATTTCTGATTCTGATAATCTACCAAATTTTTTAAGGGCATTACTTGCTCGTTGAACTGGCTCGATAGTTGTATCATTTGCCAATGAGTTAATATTTTGAATTTTATAATCTAATTCTCTTAATACAAATGGATTTATATTTTCTTGAAACAATTTGAGTATCTTCATATCAAGACTTATATTTGATATTATTCGTATATTGTCATTGTTTTCATCTATACTATTAATAATGTCTTGTAGTGATTTTACTTGATTGTTTGTCAAAAATGCAAAAAATAATATTCTTGCATAATACATAGCAAACTGCTCTTTATAATCTTCTATATCTTCATCACTATAGTTACTGTTTTGTTCATCAGAATCTTCAGGTAACTTATCTTCATTTTCACTCTCATCAATATCTAAATCTTCACCCTCATCATCTGTTGCTTCTATCTCTAAGCCTTGTTTTGAGCCTATTTTACCTTGCTTTTGTATGATAGATTTAATCTCTTCTATATCTAACAGTGAGTAATCAATAGCTATACTTGTAGCTTCATCAAATACACTTCTACTACTTGAATATTCTCTTGCACTGTTTAATATATCTGATGGCTCTATTTGTACTATTTTATTTTTATTTATTACTATTATAGGAGAGATTTCTAACTCTTGCTTTATCCTTTGCTCTAGTTTATTATTTCCATTTGAGTCTGTATTTACATTATATATTTGAGCTTTTTGTTCTTGGATTATAAACATTCTATTTGGATTAAAATCTACTAGCAATGTTTGGGGTTTCATATTGTATTTTACTATATCGCCATTTGGCTCTTTATAAGTTTTTATATATTGATTTTGAAGCCTAAATATAGCTTGGTCATACTCTTGTGGGGAAGATGTATCTTTAAAATACAGCATTGTATCCCATTGTGGTACGGTACTACCTGTAAGCATTTTATTTACAGTTAATGTTATGGTTTTTTTATTTTCATCTTCATATTGTTTTATTTTAGCTTGAACTATTTGAGTATCTTTATATATTTTTGAATTTTGCACACCAGATATATTTATTATCTTATAATCACTTAGATTTTTAAATTGATTTGTTTTTATTAACTCTTCAAGTGCGTCACAAGAGGCTCTGTATGGCAATACACAAACTATATGCCGACACATTTTTCCATCTTTGATTTTATCATAGTCTAAAAAACCAAGTAATTCATCGTCTTCTTTTGAACCATCTATAACTTTTAATAAATCAATAATTTCATCTTCATATTTAAATTTTTTATGAAGATTAGTTCTTGTATCTTTTATGATAGATTTTGGTTTAAAAAGCTCTGAAAAAGCATAAGAGATACCATTTTGTTTTAACTGTTCTAGCCTTTGCCTTGAAGCTTTGTTTGGATTAAAAGCAAATCTTATCATTTTAGGAAAACCATAGTATGGATTATCCCACTCTTTTATATCATCTTTATATAGATTTTCTTTATCCCATTTTTCTTGATCTCGTGCTATGTCTGAAAATTGATAAAAAGCGATAATATCTTCATCGCTAAATTCACTATTCATTAAAATTCTATAAGGAGTTCCAGAAAGATGGATACGAACTTTTTCATTAAAAGATTTTATCGTATCTTCAATATCTTCGATACTATTTTCACTGAGTTTCTGTTCATTTGCTATCTCTTTTTTACTTAACCCATTATCTCTTAATACTTTGCCATATTGGGTAGCTCTTGCCCCGAAATGGCTCTCATCAATAAGTAATAGATCTATTTGATTTTCAAAAATCTCTTTATGTTTTGATTTTATATCATCACCTTGTAAATCTTGCAAGGTTAAAAATAGTACAACTTGTTTATTTTGTGATAAATGTTCAGAGATGATAATATTGCTTTTTAAAAGAGAATCACTATCTAAAAAGTAGTAACCATCAAATTTAATATGACTTTGAACTGTTTTTTTCCACTCATCTTTTACATCTGCTTTTGCTGAAACTACAACTACAAATTTTGCTCTCATTTCAACCGCACAACACAGAGAAGTAAATGACTTACCAAATCTCATAACAGCATACATAAGTAAGTTTGTTCTACCATTTTTTAAAGCATTTTTAAATTTTTCTATTGTTTCTTTCTGGTTTGGTCGTGGTTCATAAGTTTCTACTCTTTTATATTCATGAGTTATAGGGATATGACTCTGTTCAAATTTATAAAATTTATACTTAGTTTCGTTTTTTTTAAAACTAAACTCTATATCTTTTAGTGCATCTTCTATATCATCATTTGTAGTATCTTTAAAAAACTCTTTTGAGTAGTATGGTATATCTTGTATATCATTTAGTTGTAATCTTGTTTTTTGCTTATCATTTTCTAAAAAATAGTGTATAGCATAATCTCTAAAAAAAGTATCATTATCAACTTTTGCTATTGCTTCAAATCTTTTTTCTAAATTTGGAAAATATTTTCTCCATTCATTGAGTCTTACTTCAAGTGGACGATAAGTATCTCCAATTTTTAGATAATTTGGCACTGTTTGAGTGACAAATGCATAAATTTGTGGTTCAACTCTTCCTACAATAATGCTATCTAATAAATCAATTTCTATTTTTGACATAATCTATTTACCTTCATTATCTAACATATCTACAAATCTTATAACTCTATTTTCTTCCCAATCCATAATACTACAATATATTCCATTATGAAGATATGGATTATTTTTTTTACACCCTTGACACTCTATATGAGTTTTTGTTGTACTAAATAAATTATGCTCTATTTTTACTTCATTTATACAACTATTAGGAATAATAAACTTTAAGCCGTCCATTTGCCATAAATTCCAAGATATAATAGTAGCAATATTTTGAATATCTTCAAGTTTTGGTTCAGCCCCAAATTTTTCATAATAATTTTCTATAAATGTATATAAAAGTGACTCTCTAGCCAACAATAAACTATCTCCATGAAATTCATAACCATAGATGCTTTTATATGCCAATTTAGCATATTTTAACCAATATTTTTTAGTTTTTATATTTTCACTTATAACACGAAGTTTTCTATCTAAAAATCCTATTCTATTTTTTACAGGTATATATTTTCCAGTGGTTGTATCATATCTACTTGCTAGATATGGAGCTTCACCACAAGTTATTTCAAGTTTAGTATCATTTACATAATCTCTCCAACTTTTACCTTTTGGAAATTTTATTTTTTTATCATTTGTTTTCCAACTTATAGTTCCATCTTCTAAAATTACTTTTTTATTAAATAGATTTTCTTTTTTTAACCAAGCATTATCAATAAGGTTTATTTGTTCATTGCACACCCAAGAGGGGGTATAAACTTCAGCCATATTTTTACTTCTTGTTTTCTGCATAATTTTACTTTTAAGCACTCTTGGCATAATTACTTTATCATTATCGTTTGTTATAGATTCATTGTTTATTTGGGAAAAATATTTAAAGTTATTACCTAAATACTCATAATTATCAGTAGCCCAAAAAATATTTTTTTTAGTGGTTTGGTCTAATAATAAAATATCAAGTACTTTAGGATAATTTCTTATAATATTATTTTCACTAATGTCTATTTCAATTTGCATTTTAATTAGCACACTTCTTTATGAGCTATCTTATTTAATTCGCTACAGCTAAAACCTGCTTCTTTTCTAGCTTGTGTATTTAGATTTCTTGGTCTGTTGAAGCCTTGAGGGTAGTATTTGTTTATAATATCAAAATATACTTCACTGTTTACACCATCTTTTTGACAAGCATAGTTAAACCAAATATCCCCTTTTTTTACATGGTCTATCTCTTCTTCTAGTATGATGTTTAATCTTTGTATGATTTTTTCTATCATATCATTTTTAGGTAATTTTTTTAGTTTTGTAAGTATCATAGGTGTAGCATCTAGCCCATTTGCTTCAAGGTATCTAGGAACTACAGCCATTCTTTCTATAAGTGTTTTAGTTTTTTGACTAGCTTCAAATAGGGCACTATGTACTTCTATATCTCCATAATCAGCATCAAGTTCATTTATCAACTCTTTTAGCATTAAAAAGTGTCGAACTTCATCATCTGCTACTTTTAACCAATCATCATAATATTTTTTAGGTAACCCTCTAAATCTATAAATAGCATCTAGTGCCAAATCTATAGCAGAGTATTCTATATGCATAATTGCATGAAGTAGTATTATTTGCCCTTGTTTTGTTGTAAGATTACTTCTTTTTGGAACATTTTGTGGTGGTATGATTTTGCAAACAGATGCATAAGATGGTTGATCAAACTCTAAAATATCCCAATCATAAGATAAATCTATATTTTTTTCTTTGTATTTTGTATAAAAGTTATTAAAAAGATATATCTTATCATCAGGTTTTTGAGCTTGTAGTATATTTAGTAACTCTTTTTCTGTGCCTATCAAGTAGTTTTACCTTTTTTGTTGATGAAAAGCTATTTTAGCTTTTCATCAATATGTTTTTCAACTTCAGCGATATTTTGAGTACCATCAACTGTTATGAATTTTAAAGATTTATCTTTTTCAGCTTGAGCTTTGTAGTAACCTATAAGTGGTTGAGTTTGTTCGTGATAAACTTTTAGTCTATCTAGTACAACTGATTTTTTATCATCATCTCTTTGAACTAAATCTTCACCAGTTTCATCATCTTTACCTTCAACTTTTGGTGGGTTATATATAGTATGATAAGTTCTACCACTAGCTAAGTGCATACGGCGACCACTCATTCTTTTTACTATCTCTTCATCTGGAACATCTATCTCTATCACTGCATCGATATGAATTTTTGCTTTAGTTACAGCATCCGCTTGAGCTAAAGTACGAGGAAAACCATCTAAAAGATAACCATTTTTACAATCATCCTCTTTAATTCTGTCTTTTACTAGACCTATGATGATATCATCTGTTACAAGTTGACCAGCATCCATAGCTTTTTTTGCTAACTTACCCATCTCAGTACCAGCTTTTATAGCTGAACGAAGCATATCTCCTGTAGAGATTTGAGGGATATTAAACTTTTTTGTTAAAAATTGAGCTTGAGTACCTTTTCCAGCACCTGGAGCTCCTAGTAGTATTATTCTCATTTTTTTATCCTAAATATTTTTTGAAATTGTATAGTATAAAGACTAAAATACACATAATTTTGCTATTTATTAAAAAATTTATTTGTGTATTTTTAGAAGTAAGTAGAAGTCTTTATATAAAAGTTTTTACACTTTTATATAATATTATTATCCACCACCTACAAAATCAAGCAATTCTAATTTATCACCATCTTGTAAATAAAAAGAATCCCATTTACCTTGTTTTACTATCTCCATATTTACAGCTGCTGCCATAACTTTACCATTTAGAGATAGTTTGTCCAATAAGCCACCTATAGTTATATCTTTATCAAACTCTTTAGTTTGACCATTTATTATAATCTTCATTTGGGAAGTATAACTTTTATTTTATTAATTTTTTCTAATATGTTAATTTATTGTTAAAATATATTCTTAATTAGTTTATTTATAATAAGATGTAATCTCTCAATATACTCTCTAGTATTTTCATCTTTTACTATATATCTATGTATCTTTATTATCTCTTTGGCATCAGCATTATCAAAGTTCCATTTTGAGTTAAATATCAACTTATCATCATCTTTTGGTATAACTATATTTTCACGATTAGCATGACCATGTTTTATAAGTCTATAAAGATATTCTAACGACCTTTTTAGAAGTATTATAGTTACATTGTATGCTTTTTTATCTATCTTATAGATTATCTTTTTATTTGATATAACCATCTTATGAAATTTTTCACCAACTATATATGCACCAACACCACCTAGTGTTCCACCTATAGTGCTACTTATTGCAGTAGTAATTCCCATATCAAATATAGAAGCAGGAGCTGTTATACTCGCACCTGTTCCTACACCAGTTGCTATACCTAAGAGTAAAAGTCTTTTTTTACTAAGACCTAATTGTATATTTTCTTTAGAGGTAAATTCTTCTCTTGTATCTATAATCTTTATCTGAAAATATCCCCATATCTCTGCCATATCTTTTTTCGATTGTTTTTCGATTTTGTAGATTTTATCTTGATATTTTTGAAGTGCTTGTTCTTTATCTTGTGATGTTATTTTATCACTATATAGTTGATATTCATATTCTAAATGAAGCACTTTTTTAATCATATTTGCTATAACAATAGATGACTTTTCTACATTTTCCTCTATATGCTTTTTATGTATATGTTTTAGATTTTTTAAAAAATCTCTATCTTGAATAGAACTATCTATAGTATTTAACTTTTCATATATATCCATAATATTTGTAAAGTTCATCTCAAGGGGATTTATCTTATAAAACTGTTTTAAATTATATTTATTTAGCTCTTTTTCCCACTCTTTTGTATAATCTTTATCTGACTTTTGGTTAAATAAAACAAGTGTTGGTTTTTTTATAAAACTTATGATTTCTAACTCAGCACCTATTGTATTTTTATTAAATCTTTCAGATGAATTTAGCATAAACACAATAAAGTCACTATCTAAAACAGCTTCTAAAATCTCTATGTCTTTTTGTTTGCTATCCTCATCTTTGTTTTCTCTTATATAATTTCTTAAGATGCGATTATTTGCATAGGTATTTTGAGAATTATTTTTTATATATCTCCATATATCTTTTGCCATCTCAAAGCCAGGTGTATCATAAAAACTACATATAATCTTATTGTCTCTTATATAACTATAAGATGCTCTTACAACTGTAGTACCAACCTTTTGTGATACCTCTACCATATCATTAAAAGTTAAAGCAGATATTATACTACTTTTACCATTGTTTGGTTTACCTATGATTACAAAAGTTGGAGCATTATTTCTCATAATATAAACTTACTCTATCATCATTTATCATATTTTCAACCTTATCTTTCCAATCAAAATATTTATCATCATTTTTATTTAACAAAGTATAAACATCATCTTTTTGAACTAAAGGTAGGATTAATATCTCTATAATGTTATTTTTACTTAACATTTGTTGTATATAACTTCTAAAAGTCTCATCAGCTAAAGATTCAGGTGAAGCAAATACAAGAACAAAACCCTCAAGGAAAGATAAAACTTTTTCATCTTCATTCTCTTTATCAAAAAGTGCAAAACTGTATTCTTGAAAACTATTATCACAAAGTTCTTTATCATAAAACTCTATATTTTTTGCATCTACTAGTTCCATCTCATAATAAAGCTTGTAAAATTTATGACTTAGGATATCATCTGTTTTTTTTGAATGTTGTTGAGAGTTTATAGTTTTTGTTTGTTTATGGTTTGTATCTATAGATATAACTGTGTTTGTACTCATCACATCAAAAAACTCTTTTGCTTGTTCTTCTAAAGAGTTTACAATAGTTTTATCTAATACTTTAAGTGTAAAATACCTCAAAATAAATTTAAAAACTATAACAAAAAAGATAGCTAAAGTAATAAGCTTAGACCAATAACTTTTAGAAACAATAACTCTAGCATCATCTTTTTTTATATCTGTTTTTTCGATGCTAGTGTTAGAGATATAACTACTTTCACTATAAAAAGTAACATTATGAGACCAAAAAATTATAATACTAGCAATTAAAATTCCAATACCATAGCTTATACCCATCTCGATAAACATAACTATACTATATGTTTTAAATATATGGTTATGCTTATTTTCAAAGGTTGAAGATATTTTTTTAAAAAAAGTATTTAATAATGATGATTCATCTTTTTGAGGATATTTATATCTTAAAATATTTATAATGGCAAATAAACTATAAATAAGAGGTAAAGCAACTGAAAAAAGTAAATATGTTTTTATATTTATCTCTTTATCAAAATAATTATAAGTTACCACAAAGCTAATTAAAAATACAACTACTAATAAAACTTTTTTTATACCTATCAACTGTTCAAATATATCATTTTTTAAGTTGTATTTATCTTTTTGTGTTTTATAAAAAGTATATAGTTCTTGTAGCTTATTGTCTTTATTGTAGATATAGTTTATATCTTTTTGATAGTGTTGAAACTCTTTTTTAGTAGTATTTTTTAGTATATTTGAAAGGTTAAAGTAGTCTTTTATGGTTATGTTTTTTATCATTTGTATTTTTATCTAGCATTTTAAGAAATGCTAGATTACTACTTATTGAAAAGTTGTTCCACCATCAACAACTATAGTTTGACCTGTAAGCCATGATGAGTCTTTAGAACATAAGAAAAGACAAGCACCAGTTAAGTCAGTAACATCACCCATACGACTAAGTGGAGATCTTCTTACAACTTCTGCTTTTACCTCTTCATAGTTTGGAAATGCTTTTAGTGCATCTGTGTCTATTGGACCACCACTTACTGCATTTACTCTGATGTTTTTCTCACCTAACTCAGCTGCAGCATATCTAACCATAGCTTCAACAGCTGCTTTGTTAGTTCCATGACCTGCATAGTTTGGAGTATATACAAGGTTACCAGTTGAACTCATAGAGATTATGCTTCCACCCTCACCATGTTTTTCTATCCTTTTTGTTGCTTCTTGAGCACCAACTACAAAGGCATCAACAGTTGCTGTATATATGTTGTTAAGTCCACGAGGTTTAAGTCTCATAAATGGACCAAATCCACCAACAACAGCACGACCAGAGATGATAGCATTTGAGATAAAAAAGTCTAGTCTATCAAAATCTTCATCAAAAAGTTTATATACATCTTTATAAGTGTTTGGCTCTAGTATATCAAGCTTATAAGCACGACATTTAACACCATACTTATCTTCAATATCTGCTATAATTTCATTTGCAGTATCTGCACTTGAAGCATAAGTAAATGCTACATTAACACCTTTTTGTGCAAAAGCATAAACGATAGCTTTTCCAATCCCACGAGTTCCACCACTTACAAAAAGAGTTTTTCCTTGCATCTTAAAGTCCTTTTATCTCATAGTTTTTCATAACTTCTTCAATTCTTTTCATATTTTCTACACTTGGACGAACAAGTGGAAGACGATACTCTAGTGTTTTTATAAGTCCAGCTATATACATAGCAGCTTTTACAGGGATAGGGTTTGCTTCACAAAACATTATGCTGTTAAGTGGGTAAAGTTTGTCATTGATAGCTTTTGCACCTGCAAAATCACCACTTAAAGCTAATCTTACAAGCTCACTTTTCATATCTGGCATCAAGTTTGAAGTAACTGAAGTTATACCAGCTCCACCATTTGCTAAAATTGGATAATCAATAGCATCATCCCCACTAAACACTTTAAGTTCAGGTCTGCGAGATAAAAGCTCAACTGTTCTCTCTAGTGAACCAGTAGCCTCTTTTACACCATAGATATTTTTAACATCATCAAAAAGTCTTATCGTTGTATCTGCTGATATATCTACACCTGTACGACCTGGAACATTGTAAAGCATAAATGGAAGTTCACTTACTGCTTCTGCTATCGTTTTATAGTGCTGATAAATCCCCTCTTGAGATGGTTTGTTGTAGTAAGGACTAACCGAAAATATAGCATCAACACCAGCTTTTTGTGCATGTTTTGCAATCTCTACTGCTTCGTGTGTAGCATTGCTACCTGCACCTGCAAGAACTTTTGTAGATGTACCTTTACATACTTCTACTGCTATTTCTATACATCTTTTATGCTCATCGTGAGTTAGAGTTGCACTCTCACCTGTTGTGCCAACTGGACATATAGCATCCATACCGTTGTCAATCTGTCTTTTTATAAGAGCTGCATAAGTTTGCTCATCAAGTTTTCCATCTTTAAATGGAGTTATAAGTGCTGTTGAAGAACCTGTTACAATATTCATCTAGTTTAGCCTTTAAAAAATAATATGTAATTATAGCAAAAAAGTTTTAATATTATGTCGTGAATTTTTAAGTTACTGAAGTTAATTAAAAAATATTAAATTAATAATATATAAAGTATAAGAAAAATATTTATTTTTATATTGAAAGTGTTTGAAAAAATAATTTATTGTGGAATAAAAGTTGGTGACCCCGAGGAGAATCGAACTCCTGTAACATGGATGAAAACCATGGATCCTAACCGCTAGACGACGGGGCCAACATTGAAGTAAATGGTGTCCTGTGATGGATTCGAACCATCGGCCACATCATTAAAAGTGACGTGCTCTACCAGCTGAGCTAACAAGACATTTTATCTTTTGGCTTAAAGATGGCGAAATTATAGACAAATCAAAACATAATGTCAAGGATTTTGAAAAGAAATTTCAAAATTTGTCAAAAATTGCTTTTATATGCTCATTTCTTAACTATTAATATATAAAGAATATAATTTTATTAAGTAGAATTAATTTAAAAAGGTAGTTATATATGATTTTTAAGATAGAAGCTGTAAAAAAAGAGGTAGCAAAAGTTGTTGTTGGTCAAGAAAAGATGATAGATTCTCTTCTTATAGCATTTTTATGTGATGGGCATATCCTTATAGAGGGTGTTCCTGGACTTGCAAAAACTACAACAGTTAATGCTTTAGCAAACTCTTTGGGATTAAATTTTAAAAGGGCTCAGTTTACACCAGACTTACTTCCTGCTGATATCTTGGGTGCTGAGATATATGACCCACAAAATAATACCTTTAAGATAAAAAAAGGTCCTATTTTTACTAACTTACTTTTAGCAGATGAGATTAATCGTGCTCCTGCTAAAGTTCAATCAGCACTTCTTGAAGTGATGCAAGAGAAACAAGTAACTTTAGGTGATACTACATTTCAGATAGAGAGACCATTCTTTGTAATGGCAACTCAAAACCCAGTAGAACAAGAGGGTGTATATCAACTTCCTGAAGCTCAGTTAGATAGGTTTATGTTAAAGCTTGTTGTAGGTTATAACTCTAAAGATGAAGAACTAGAGATAGCAAGAAGAATCTCAAGTGGAGATATGCAAGAGATAAAATCAGCTATAACATTGGATGAATTAAAAGAGATAAAAAAAGCTATAAAGTCTGTTCATGTAGATGCAGAGGTTGAAAAGTATATGATAGAGTTGGTAAATGCAACAAGAAATCCACAAGAGTATGGATTGGATGATATAAAAGACTATATCCACTTTGGGGCTTCTCCCCGTGTTAGTATAGATATGTTCAAAGCTGTAAAAGCTATGGCATTTATGAGAGGAAAAGATTTTGTAACACCTGTTGATGTTGCATATATCATAAAAGAGTTGATGAGGCATCGCATCGTTTTAACTTATGAAGCTGAAGCTGAAGGCATCACAACTGATGAGATAATTCAAAAAGTTTTAGAGACAGTTGCGATACCTTAAAAAGGTTGTTATATGAGTAAACTAAAAAAAATCCTAGTTCGTGCTAGACGGCAAGTATTTAGCGAGATGTCTGGAAATAATCCCTCTATATTTCAAGGGGAGGGTTATGACTTTATAGAACTTCGTGAATATATGGCTGGAGATGATATAAGATATATAGATTGGAATATTACAGCAAAGATGCAAAAACCATTTATAAAAATCTTTCGTGAAGAGAGAGAGTTAAATGTTGTCGTTGCATCTGTTTTAAATGGTGGTGTGCATTTTGGTTCAAAGAGATTTAAGCAAGAGGTTATTGCAGAGATAAATGCTAATATAGGTTTTTCTGTACTTAAAAATGGGGATTTATTGAGTTCTTATATATTTACAGACAAAATGGAATCTTATAATAAACCTAGTAAGAAAAATTTTCAAGTTCAAAAAGTTACCAAAGATATATTGGACTTTGATGCATTAAATAAAAGTGTTGATTTTAAAGTTTTATCAGATACTTTATATAAGAGGTTAAAAAGAAAGTCTCTTATACTTGTTGTTGGTGATTTTTTTGAGATACCAGATTTTAGACTTTTGGCTAAAAAACATGAAGTTATAGCTATTATAGTAAGAGATAAGTTAGAAGAGCATCCTCCTGCTATGGGTTTTTCATCTTTGTTAGACCCTGAAAGTGGTACAACTCTTGAGGGAGATTTTAACGACTCTAGTATCTTAAGCTATGTAAAAAAAGTTATGGCTCATGATCATAAACTATATGAAAGATTTAGAAAAGATAAAGTTAGGTTTACAAAAATCTATACAGATTCATTAGTTAGTGTAGAGCTTAGAAGATTGTTTGAGGGTAGATGATGCAACAACATTATAATATAAAACTTCATGATATAAAACCAATAGTTGAGGTGGAGGAGTACTCTTTTTATTATCTTATAGGTTTTAGTATTTTAATAGTTTTACTTATATCTGGTTTGGTTTATCTTTTTATAAAATGGTATAAAAATAGAAAAAAATACAATCAAAGGGAAGAGTATAGTAAGATTTTAAAATCACTTGATTTAAAAGATGCTAAAAAAAGTGCTTATGCTATAACATTTTATGGTGCTTTGTTTAAAGATGATAGCCCTAGACATACTGAGATGTTTAAAAATCTAACTGAAAGGTTAGAAGCTTATAAGTATAAAAAAAATGTGCAAAAGTTTGATAAAGAGACATTGGGTTATATAGAACTTTATAAAGGGATGCTTGATGTTTAGTTTAGATGAGATATATTTTCAACACCCTTTTTTTGTATTAGCTATTGTTCCTTTTATAGTTTGTGCATATTTTTGTAAAATGAAACTACCATCTATATACTTCCCACATACAAAACAATTTGCAACATCAACTATTGCATCTTCAAAAATACTATTTTTTTTAAAATGGTTAAGTATAGTTATGATGGTTCTTGCATTTATGTCACCTGTAAAAGATGAACCTTATGAGTTAGACCCTAAAAATGGTTATGAGTTAGCACTTATTTTAGATGCTTCAGAGTCTATGCAATCAAGAGGGTTTGATATGAATAATCCAATGCTTAGTAGATTTGATGTTGTTAAGATGATAGTAGATGACTTTATATCAAAAAGAAAAAATGATAATATTGGTTTGGTTGTATTTGGTTCATACTCTTTTATAGCATCTCCTCTTACTTATGATGATAATATTTTAAAAAAGATAGTATCCCAACTTCAAATAGGTATGGCTGGAAAATATACAGCACTTTATGAAGCTTTAGCTCAAGGTGTAAATCTACTTAAGATGAGTAAGGCAAACTCTAAAGTAGCTATACTTTTAACAGATGGTTACTCAACAGTTGGAAAAGACAATATCCCTCTTGATGTAGCGATAGAGATGGCAAAAAAAGAGGGTGTAAAAGTTTATCCTATAGGTATAGGTCGTTATGGCGAATACAATCAAAAAGTATTATTAAAAATAGCAAAAGAGACGGGTGGTGTTGCATTTGGAGCTTCAAATGCAGATGAGTTAAAATCTGTTTATAAAAAGATAGATGAATTAGAAAAGTCAAAGATAAAAAGTGAGACATTTTCTTATCTAAATTATTATTATCTATATCCACTTTTTGTAGCATTTATATCTTTGATGTTGTATGTATATATAAGGAATAAAAGATGAGTTTTTTACATCCAGAGATGTTTTTTTATCTACTGCCACCATTGTTTATACTTTTTGGATTACTTCTTACTCAACAGGAGATTCAAGCTAAGTTTTTTACTGAAGAGGTTATGGATAAACTTCGTGTAAGTGCTAGTAGTTTAAGTCTAAAAGCTAGAAATGCACTTTTTTTCTTAGTTGCTATACTTATAGTTATATCTCTTAGTGATCCAGTTATAGATGATGGAGAGATTGAGGTAAAGGCAAAAAGTTCAGACATAATGATAGCTTTGGATATATCTGATTCTATGTTGGCTGAAGATATATATCCAAATAGATTAAAATTTGCTAAACAAAAAGCATTAAATATACTTAGAATGAATGTAGATGAGAGGATAGGGGTTGTGGCATTTGCTAAAAATTCTTATCTTGTTTCTCCACTTAGTTTTGACCATAGTGCAGTTGAATTTTTACTATCTAAGCTTAGTACACACTCTATGACAGAACAAGGTACTGACTTTATGAGTTTACTTCAAGTTGTAGCAAATCTATCTAAAAATAAAAAGCATCTTCTTATACTTAGTGATGGTGGAGATGATACTGACTTTTCAAAAGAGATAGAGTTTGCTAAAAAGAACGATATAGTAATTTTTATACTTGGTATAGGTACTAAAAAAGGTTCACCTATAAAGTTGGATAATGGTGAGTTTATAAAGCAAAATGGAAATATAATAGTTTCAAAGTTAAATGAAAATATATCTGATTTAGCTACTAAAACGGGTGGAGTATATATAAAAAGTGTCAAATCAAATATGGATATAAAAACTATGATAAAAGAGATAAAAGATAAAACAAAAGCCAAAGAGTTAAAAAGTGAAAAGATTAAAAAGTACACACCACTTTTTTACTACCCTTTAGGTTTAGCTTTGTTTATATTGCTTATAGCTATGAGTTCTATTCCTAAGAGGGATATAATTAAGATTATGTCGTTTGTAATGTTATTTTTTATACCTTTAGTTGATGTAAAAGCTGGTGTGTTAGATTTTGTAGAGTTAGATAAAGCGAAAGAAGCTTATATAGCAAAAGAGTTTAAAAAATCATCTTCTTTTTATGAAGATTATGCGAGAAAAACAGATAATGCTCAAAGCTACTTCAATGCTGGAAATGCTTTTTATAAAAATAAAGAGTATCAAAAAGCGATAGATTCTTATAAAAAAGCTACTTTTAGTTCTAGGGATATGATATCTAAAAAATATGCAAATATGGGTAATGCTTATGCAAAAAGTGGTACTCAAAAAGATTTGCAAGAGGCTGTTAAAAGTTATGAAAAATCTTTAAAGTTACAAGAAGATAAAGATGTAAGAGATAATCTTGAGGCTGTTAAAAAGTTTTTAAAAAAACAGCAAAAGAAAAAACAAAATAAGCAAAAGAAAAAACAGCAAAAGGAAAATAACAAACAAAGAGATAAGCAAAATCAAAAGAAAAAAGAGCAACAGCAAAATCAGAAGAAAAAAGAGCAAAAAAATAAGCAACAGCAAAAAGATGTAAAAGAGAAACAAAACAAAGAAAAAGATCAACAAAAACAAACCCAGAAGATGCAAAAGTCAAAGATGAGTGATGCAGAGGAGAAAAAATGGATGAAGAGATTAGATATGCAACAAAATAGTTACTTATATAAATTAAATACAAAAAAAATGAAAAAGGATAGTTATGAAAAACCTTGGTAAAATACTTTTAATATTTTTATCACCTATATATCTTTTGGCATCTGTTGTTGCAACAGTTGATAGCACTACTGTTACAAGAGGTGAGAGTGTAACTTTAAATCTAAACATATCTGGAGAAGATATCAAAAAGCCTGAGATAGATACTATATGTGGATATGATGTATTATCAACATCATCACAAACAAGTATAACTATGATAAATGGAGATTATAAAAAAAGTTATACTTTAAGTTATAAATTTTTACCACTTAAGAGTTGTGAAATTCAGCCTATAGAAGTAGAGATAGATTCTAAAAAACAAAAAACAAAACCTATAAATATAACTGTTCAAAAGCAAGTATCAAATAAAAATAGTGAGTTTGTATTGTTGCTAAAAACAGATAAAACAGAGGTTTTAGTTGGAGAGAGTTTTAATGTTGATTTGATATTTAAACAAAAAAAAGGTGCTAGTGCAGTAGATAGTAAATTTAAAGAACCAAACTTTAAAGGTTTTTGGGTTAAAAATCGTTCAGATCAAGTAATTTATGAAGATGGTGATTTTAATGTTATAAAAATAACTTACACATTATCAGCACAAAGAGAGGGCAGGTTAAGTATATTACCAGCAAGTATAGCTATAGCTAAAAGAGATAGTAGTAGTAGAGATAGCTGGGGTATGTTAATTCAAGATATAAAGTGGAAAACATATATTTCAAATGCTTTAGATATAGATGTAAAGCCACTACCTAACGGTGTTAAGTATATAGGTGATTTTAAAATAAGTGTTGATGTAGATAAAACCACTATAAATAAAAATGAACCATTAAATCTTACATTAAATATATTTGGAGATGGAAATTTAGAAGATATACAAAGTTTTAAGCCTTCTATAGATGGTGTAACTGTTTATGATGAAAAAATAGTTATAAAAGGTAATAAACTAACTCAAAAGATGGCATTTGTATCTGATAATGATTTTATAATTAAACCTTTTGTTTTAAAGTATTTTGATATAAAAACAAAAAAAGTTAAGGTTATAAAAACAAAAGAGATAAAAGTAAAAGTAGCAGGTACAAAAGTAAAAGAGAATCTTGTTGTCAAAAAAGATACAACTCTTAATGCAAAAGCTAAACCAAATGTAGTTGTTAAAAAAGGTATATCAAATACTATTGCTATAGTTATTTTTATATTTGGCTTATTGGTTGGTATTGGGATAATGTTATTAAAACCATTTAAAATGGATAAAAATATTAAAAAGAAGTTTGATATAAAAAATGAAAAGTTACTTTTAATAAAGTTATTACCTTTTAAAGATGATGTTGAGGTTAAAAATATAATTGATACATTAGAATCAAACATCTATTCGGTAAAGAAAAAAGATATAGATAAAAAGATATTAAAACAAATTATTGAAAAATATAAAATATAAAAAGAAGTTGCTCGAATAAATCGGGCACTTTAAAAATAAATAATTATAGATAA
>JAMOQV010000233.1 GCA_027068615.1 Helicobacteraceae bacterium
TAAGGGATACGACAAGCAGCAGAACGGTTTTTAGCAGAGTAAGTTAAGATACTTGGTGCTTCAAAACCTGGTAAAAGTCTTTTGTATGAGTTAGTTGATGGGTTAGTAAATGCACTAACAGCAGCAGCATGTTTAAAGATACCACCAGCATAGTTAATAGCCATATCAGAAAGATTACCATAGTTACCATCTTTATAGAAAAGGTTTTTACCATCTTTCCATAGTGATTGGTGAACATGCATACCGTTACCATTGTCACCAAACATTGGTTTTGGCATAAATGTAGCAGTTTTACCGTTAAGGTGAGCTATCATTTTGATAACATATTTGTATTTTTGAACATTGTCAGCAGCACCAATGATATCAGAGTAAACTACACCTATCTCATGTTGACCTTGAGCAACTTCGTGATGTCCTAAAACAACTTCAAGACCAACTTGTTCTAACACTTGCATCATCTCAGCACGGATATCAACAGCACTATCAGTTGGAGCAACTGGGAAGTAACCACCCTTAGTTCCTGGTCTATGACCTGTATTATACATATCTGGGTATGGGTTATTTGTGTTCCACTCACCCTCTTCAGTATCTACTTTAAAACCAGCTTCATTGATATTATCAACAAAAGTTACACTATCAAACATAAAGAACTCATTTTCAGGACCAAAGTAAGCAGCATCAGCAATACCAATCTCATCAGCATGTTTTAGAGCTTTTTTAGCGATTGAACGAGGACATCTTTCATATAAGTCATTTTTGTAAATATCATAAACATCACAGAAAACGATAATAGTTGGATCAGCAGTAAAAGGATCTAAAAATGCAGTTTCTACTTCTGGTTTAAGAAGCATATCTGATTCATTGATCGGTTGCCATGCTTCGATAGAAGAACCATCAAATGGTAAACCATTTTCTAGTTGATTAGCAGTTACAGCACTCATTCTGTAACTAATATGATGCCAAGCACCTTTAATATCTGTAAATCTAAAATCTACAAATTGAACATCGTTTTCTTCACAAAAAGTAAAAAACTCTTCTGTATTGTTAACAAATTTTCCCATTCATTTTCTCCTGAATTAAATATGTACTTAGAATAGCACATTTAAGTTAAAGAATCTTGATAAATTTGTATATTTTTTAATCATATTGTTTTTTTGTATCAAAAAGTTATATACTTGCACAACTCTCTTAACTCATCTTCACTTTCACCTAGCCTAGCGATAACTCTTATAATCGCCTTTGGTACAGTTGGTTGTCTTATTCCACCCACTGCAAAACCATCATCTTTTAAATTCTCTTTTATCTGCATCACTTTGTTGTTGTTATCTATAACTATGGGTACTATAAGACCATCTATTTTTATATCTAACTCTTCATAGATGATTAGTTGTCTTTTTGCTATCTGATACTTTAAAATCTCTTTGTTTTTTAGTATATACTCTAGCGATTTATGAGCTAATATAGTGTCATAAAGTGAAAGTGCCGTAGCATAGATGATAGGTTTTGCACGGTTTATAAGATACTCGATAATATGCTTTGAAGAGAGTATAAATGCTCCAAAACTACCATAAGCTTTTCCTAGTGTTCCCATCTTTATATGGTTTGGTTTTATCTCTATGTTATAAAAGTCAAACACACCCATAAGGTTGTCTCCAACCACACCGCTACTATGAGCTTCATCCACTATAAGTATGGCATCATTTTTATCTGCAATGCTAAAGACCTCTTTATCACACAAATCACCATCCATTGAGTATATACCCTCAACAGCTATGATTTTTCTTTTTGCATCTGGGTATTTTGTGAGTAATGTTTTTAATTCATCCATATCGTTATGTTTAAAAAACACCACATTTACATCTTTTAGGTTTGTAGCCAAAACACCAGATGCATGGTAGAGTTCATCCATAAATAAAACATCATTTTTACGACAAAGTGCTTCTATAAGTGCTATATTTGCATTAAATCCACTTCCCATAACTACACCATCTTCAAAGCCATTGGCATCACATAAAGCTCTTTCAAAATCATAATGCACTTGATGGTAGCCATTTACAAGTAAAGATGCTTTTGCACTATGAGTTGGTAAGTTTTGCAACTCTTTACAGGTATCTTTATGAAGCTTGGCATTATGAGCTAAGCCTAAGTAATCATTTGATGCAAAGTCTTTTAACCTTTCATCTACAACCTCTCTAGCTCTGTAACGGTTTGATTTTTTAAGTGCTTTTAGTTCATTTTCATAGTAGTTCATAGAAATCTTTTTAATACCTCAGTATTTAACCCCATAGCAGTACTCTCAAACCCTTTTACCTCTTTGATATACTTTTTACAAAACCCCTCAACCATACAAGCACCAGCCTTACCCATCCACTCATCAGATGCCAAATAATCATCCAAATCTTTTTTATCAAAACTATCAAATATATAATCAGTTGAGCTTATATCTATAATTTTTTTCTCTTTTGAGTGGTAAATCATACAAGTTATGATAGAGGTAATATTACCACTTTGAGTAAGAAGTATCTCTTTTGCATCTGCTTTATCTTTTGCTTTTCGCAAAATCTTACCTTGAGAAGTTACAACTGTATCTGCTACCAAAAGTGGATAATCCTCGATTCCAAACTTACCAAGATTTACCCCATACTTTCCCAAAGTCGCTTGATATACAAAGTTTTTAGGCGAAGATGCTACTATCATATCCTCATCAAACTCAACACTCTCTTGTATAAACTCTATACCTGCTTGTTTTAAAAGTTCTGCTCTTGTTACAGAACCTGATGCTAGTCTTATCATTTTAACCCTTTTTCATACAACATTTTTTAAACTTCTTGCCACTACCACAAGGACAACTCTCATTTCTTTGTACTTGTGTGTTATATAAGATGCCATCATCATAAAGCCACTGACCATCTTGTAGTACAAACTTACTTCTCTCATGCAAAACAGATATAACACCATCTTCACGAAAGTAAGCTTTAAACTCAACTTCATCATCTTTGGCATCTAGCACTTCTAGCTTTAGCCACTCTATATGCTTATATGCACTCATATCTGTTGAGATATCTT
>JAMOQV010000234.1 GCA_027068615.1 Helicobacteraceae bacterium
AAACATTATGTATGTTATTTATATAATTTTTTACATAACACACATAATGTTGCTTAAACTTTAAATAATGTTCCACCATTATGTTTTGAATCCAACATAAAACTTCTAACATCATCTAGGTTAAATCCGCTTGCTAAAAACATAGACTTATTGTTTTGTAGAAGATAATGAGCTGCTTTTAGTTTTGTTACTATGCCACCAGTTGCAAAACTTCCATGTGGAGTGGCTTCTTTTTTAAGTTCATCTTTTGGGATATAACTTACTTTTTTTAATGGTTTTGCATCTTTGTTTTCTCTTGGGTCTTTATCGTAGTATGCATCTATATCTGAGAGTATTATAAGTATATCTGCATCTATATGATTTGCCATATAAGCTGATAGTTGATCATTATCTCCAACAACCAACTCTTCCGTAGCTGTTGCATCATTTTCATTTACTATGGGAATAACATTTGCTTCTAAAAGAGTATCTACCGTGTTTTTAATCTTCATAACATCATCTTCTTTATGTAGATTTGCTGATGTTACTAAAACTTGAGATATCAATATCGAGTATTTATCAAACTTTTTAGCATACTTATTCATCAATATTGGTTGACCAATAGAAGCTAGTGCTTGTTTATTTTTTAGTATGTTACGATCTAATTTTAGCTTAGTATATCCAGCTCCAACCGAACCAGAAGATACTAATACAACCTCATACTTTTTACTCAAATCAGCTAAAAAGTCAACTAGGGCTTGCATCCTATCTAAAGCTAACTCTTCCCCTTCTGTTAAAACTGCACTACCAACTTTAACTACAACTCTTTTCATAAATATCTCTTATCTATTTTGTTGAACAAGATTAAATAGTGCATATTTTAATGGCTCTATATTTTTATTTGTCGCTGAAGATATAGGCACTATAAAATATGGTAAGTTTTTATCATATCCTAAAGTTTCATCCACATTTTCTTGTATAAAATATGGCATATTTTTATCAAAATCAAATTCACTGTTTTTAGTAGCTTTTACACCTATTATATCTAAGAAACTCTCTACTAACTCATTTATCTCATCTGGCGGTACAACATCAACTCTAGTTAATGCTATAGCAAAGTTTGAACTTGCTAATTTATCACTAAATGATGCTATCTCACTCTTTAGTGTCTCTATTTGTTCTTTTAAGTCTCTATAAGATGCTAAATCAACCATATACAAAAGTATCTTTGTTCTTTCTATATGTCTTAAGAACTTTATACCAAGACCTCTGCCCTCACTAGCTCCACCGATAATACCAGGGATATCTGCCATTATAAATGACTCATAATCTCCGATATTTACTTGACCTAGTTTTGGTGTAAGAGTTGTAAACTCATAGTTTGCAATCTCTGGCTTGGCATTTGATACTGTTGAGATTAGAGTTGATTTACCAACATTTGGAAAACCAACTAAACCTATATCTGCTATAAGTTTCAAGTCAAACTTAATTCTTCTCGTCTCACCTTTTTGCCCAGGTTGAGCATAAGTTGGTCTTTGTCTAGTTGAGCTTTTAAAGTGTGTATTTCCAAGTCCACCTTTTCCACCAGTTAAAAAAAGCTCCTCTTGCCCATCTTCAAGCATATCAAAAAGAACTTTACCACTCTCCATATCTATGATTTGAGTACCTGGTGGAACTATGATGACTTTTTTAGCTCCTGACTTTCCAGTCATATTTGAGCCTTCACCTTGTTTACCATTATCTGCTTTTATATGCATCTTTCTTTGAAATGCTGAAAGTGTATGAGTGTTGTTATCACATTTGAACCAGATATCTCCACCTTTTCCACCATCTCCACCGTTTGGTCCACCGTTTAAAACAAATTTCTCACGACGAAAAGATACACAACCTTGACCACCTTTACCTGAACTAACTGTTAATTCGACACTATCTGTAAACAAATGATTTCCTTATGTTTTTCGTTTTTATTTTGAAAATTTCTTTTAAATTGTGAATAAGAGTTCTAAAACTCTAAAAAAAGTAGAAAAACATCTAAGCAAAAAGCTTAGATATTTGTAGAATTATGCAGCAGGAACGATTGATACTTGTTGACGTTTTTTATCTTTTCTTTCAAACGCAACAACACCATCAACTAAAGCAAATATAGTATGATCTTTACCCATACCAACATTTTTACCTGGATGAATTTTAGTTCCTCTTTGACGAATAATGATATTACCAGCTACTACAGCTTCTCCACCATACTTCTTAACACCAAGTCTTCTACCAGCTGAGTCACGATTATTCTGTGTACTACCTTGACCTTTCTTATGTGCCATAATTTATCTCCTTGAATTTAGTTCCTAAATTAAAAGAACTTTTTTATTTAATATTTTATTACGCAATTAATTGCGTATGACAAATTTATTTGCTAACTATGCAGCAATTTTCGTGATACGAACACGAGTAAAGTCTCTTCTGAAACCTCTTTTAACTTTAGAATCTTTACGACGACGTTTTTTGAAAATCACAACTTTCTTGTCACGACCCTCATTAATAACTTCTGCAGTTACAACAGCACCATCTACAAACGGTGTTCCACATTTAAGCTCACCAGCATTTACAGCTAGAACTTCTTTAATCTCTACAGTGTCTTTAGGCTCAAGAGACATTTTATCTAATAATAAAATATCACCCTCTTGAACTTTATATTGTTTACCACCGTTTTTAATAATTGCGTACATTAACAATTCCTTACATATATATTCTACAAAAAGTTCGGAATTATACCCAAACAAGCCTTAAGTTTTTATTTAACTAATGCTATTGCATCTATCTCAACAAGTGCATTTTTTGGTAAAGTCTTTACTGCAACTGTTGCACGAGCTGGTTTATGTGAGCCAAAAGCCTCTTCATATATCTCATTTATAGTTGCAAAATCATCCATATTATCTATAAATATAGTAGTTTTTATAACTTTATCCATACTGCTTCCAGCCTCTAGTAAAATCGCTTCTAAGTTTTTAAGAACTTGTTTAGTTTGAACTACAACATCATTTTCTAACATTACACCCTCTGGAGTTAGTGCTATCTGACC
>JAMOQV010000235.1 GCA_027068615.1 Helicobacteraceae bacterium
GGGGAGTGTTTTAATATCTGCTTATTTAAAAGTTCTATATTTGTTCCAGCTACTAAAACTTCAACTTTTATGTTAAATTTCTCAGCTATGATTAGTGTGTTTACCCCTATTGAGCCTGTTGAGCCTAAAAGTACCATATAATAAATCCTTTTAAAAGTCTGACATTTTATCTAAATATATTTTATTTAACTAGTTCAAGAGTAAGTTTAGATGCTTTTTTAGCATCCATTTTTGATAAAATTTTTCCAACAGTTTTAGGCTTTAAGGAACTCAAAATAGAAGTTGCATCTTTTATATCCATTTTTGATAAAATACTCGATGCTGAAGCTGGTTTCATTTTTGCATATGTTTGAGCTATCTTATCCATCTTCAAACTTATTAATTTTTTTAAAATATCTTTATTTTCTTGAAGCATCTTTTTCACAGAAGCTTCTTTCTCTGAAATATCTGCCAATTTTCTATCAACAACTTCTTCCTCTTGTGATATAGCCTCTTTTTTCTTTTTCAATAAATCTTCAGTAGCTAATTTTAAAGATTCTAAAGCTTGTTTTTGTTCATCAATTCTCTCAAGTTCTACAAGTAATTCACTTTTTCTTTCTTTGAAAATTTCAGTACATTCAAAAAGTTTATCACTCTTTTCAAATGAAAATAATGATACTTTCATCAATATAAATATAAATATAAAAGTTTTTATAAACTATCCTTTTGAGCAAAAGTCATAAGTGCAACCTCATCTAAATCTTTTGCTTCTTTTTCTTTTTGTTTTTTTACAATTTTTTTTATCTCTTCAAGTTCTAAATACTTAAATTTTTCATGTTCTATCATATCTTTTTTTAGTTGTTGTTTTGCTTGATTTAACTGTTTTTGTGCAAATTGCATCCACTCTTTATTTTTATTTATAAGTTCTCTTTGTGAAGATAATAAGGCACGATTTGCTAAAAGAGCAGACATAGAACCACTCTTTGGTTCTTCTATATCTCCCAAAAATTCATAGGCACTCTCTAGTGCTGATTTAGCATTATTAAAAGCTGTATTTGCCTTTGACAATACCTGTTCACTCTCTTGTACTTTATTCTTTTTTAAAGTAACTAGAGGGGAAAACCTTGTTTTTAATTTAGCCATTTTATAATTCTTTGTAAAGTTTATAGATATAATTTTAACAAAAAAAGATTAACTATAAAAATGAACTGCCAAATATGTACTTCAAAAACAACAATTATAAAAGATGAAAAAAATGGATGGAATTTTTTTCATTGTAAAGAGTGTGAATTTATCTTTAAAAATCCAGCAGATTATGTAGATGAAGATGATGAACTAAAACAGTACAAAAACCACAACAATACTATGCAATCTCGTGGCTATGTAGAGATGTTTGAAAAGTTTATAGATATAACTTTTAAACCATATATAAAAGATATAAAAACTGTTTTAGAGTTTGGAAGTGGACCTGGCCCTGTTTTAGCTGAACTTTTAAAAAGGGAAGATTTAAAAGTAGATATATATGATAAATTTTTCTCACCTGAAAAAGTTTATGAAAACAAAACTTACGACCTTATAACCTCAACAGAAGTAATAGAACATATCTCAAACCCTGTAAAGGTTTTTGAATTTTTCTCAAAACATATCAAAAAAGATGGTTACTTAGCCCTAATGACACAATTTCACACAAATGATGCTGATGAGTTTAAAAAATGGTGGTACAAAAATGACCCAACCCATATATGCTTTTTTAGACCAAAAACTTTTGAAGTTTTAGCATCTATGAGTGGATTTAAAGTTTTAACAAATGACTTAAAAAAGAGTGTTTTACTACAAAAGTTATAATTTAGCTATAATGTAGAAAAAACAATAGGAACATAATGTCATTTACAAAACTCGGTTTAAATAACCATATACTAAAAGCTATCAAAGAGCAAGGTTATACAAAACCAACTCCGATCCAATCTCAAGCTATCCCCGTAATACTTCAAAAAAAAGATATTTTAGCAGGTGCTCAAACAGGTACAGGTAAAACTGCTGGTTTTACACTACCACTTTTAGAGCTTCTATCTCGTTCAAAAAAAACAGACACAAAAAGAAAGATAAAAGCCCTAATCCTTACACCGACAAGAGAATTAACTGCACAAGTAGCTCAAAGTGTTGAACTTTATGGAAAATACCTTCCATATAAAACAGCAACTATTTTTGGTGGTGTAAAAATCAACCCACAAATCAACAAGTTAAAAAAAGGGGTAGATATAGTTATAGCAACTCCAGGAAGATTGCTTGACCATATATCTCAAAAAACTATAAATCTTCGTGATGTTGAGTTTCTTATACTTGATGAAGCAGATAGAATGTTAGATATGGGATTTATAAATGACATTAAAAAAGTTCTAGCAGTTTTACCAAAACAAAAACAAACTCTACTTTTTTCAGCAACATACTCAGATGCTATCAAAAAACTATCAGATAAACTTTTAAACTCCCCTGCTCTTATAGAGGTAGCTAGAAGAAATACTTCTGCTGAAATCATAAAACAAGCAGTTTATCATGTAGATAAACTTAGAAAAAGGGAACTTTTATCACACCTTATAAAAGATGGTAAATGGAAACAAGTTTTAGTTTTTACAAGAACAAAACACGGAGCTAACAGACTAACTGGACAACTTGAAAAAGATGGTATAAGTGCATCTGCTATCCACGGTAACAAAAGTCAAAATGCAAGAACAAAAGCACTAGCAGAGTTTAAAGATGGTAAAATCAGTGTGTTAGTAGCAACAGATATAGCAGCAAGGGGTATAGATATAGACCAACTTCCACATGTCGTAAACTATGAGTTACCAAATGTTAGTGAAGATTATGTTCACCGCATCGGTAGAACTGGTCGTGCTGGAAATAAAGGTGAAGCTATATCTTTAGTATGTGTTGATGAAGATGAATTTTTAACAAACATAGAAAAACTTATAAAAAAAGATATACCAAAAGTTTGGCTAAAAGGTTTTAAACCTGATCCATCTATAAAAGCTGAACCTATAAATATGGGTGGAAATGGTAGAAACAACAGAAGTA
>JAMOQV010000236.1 GCA_027068615.1 Helicobacteraceae bacterium
TATGCAAAAGATGAAGCTGAAAGAAAGGGAATGGAGAAAGGGATAGAGAAAGAAAAAATAAATATAGCAAAAAATCTTCTTGATATACTTGATGATGACACTATCTCTTTAAAAACTGGTCTTGATGTTAGTTTTATTCAAAGTTTGAGGTAATATAAAAATGAAAATAAAAACATTATTATTTGGTGCTGGTGAAGGTTCTGAACAATTTATAATTAACGAACAAAAATCAAGAACATTTTTAGCTTTTATTGATAACAATGAAAAAAGGCATAATACAAAATTCAATAATTTACAAATAATATCACCAAAAGATATTGAAAAATTTGATTATGATGAGATTGTTATCACAACTCAATGGGTAAGAGAAGTAAAAAAACAGCTTTTAAATGAACTAAAGATTGATGAAAACAAAATAATTGTACCAAAAAAATCTTTACTTAAAAAACCTCAACCATTTCAAGATGAAGATACAAGAAATTTAGCAAGAGAGATTATTAAAAATTTTTCAAAAGAAGCCATAAAAAATAATATACCACTTTGTGTTGATTTTGGAACACTGCTTGGCATTGTAAGAGATGGTGATGTAATTTTATGGGATGATGATGTTGATTTTGCTATAGATGTTAATATGATCGATACTATCGAACAATGGATAATAAATACTACAAAAAAAATAGATATTAAGTTTTTAATAGAAAAACAATCAGATAAAAACAATAGGACTACTTCATACCAAATAAAAATTTTAAATAAAAATTTTAATAACTTTATAATATCTATAACAGCAAGAGAAAATGATGAAAAAGGTTATTCGATACATTTACCTAGTTTAGGTAAATGGTATGCACCTATGAAACATTTTGAACACTTAGAGACGATTGTATGGGAAAATGTAGAGATATTAGTACCATCAAATTATAAGGAGTATCTAACTTTTGTTTATGGGGATTGGAAAATTCCTAAAAGAGATATAACAATGGATGATTATAATAATATAAATGAAACATCATTTAAAGATATACAAGATGCAAATTTAACTATAAGTAGGGTATCAAATGACTAAAAAAGTCTATATAGGTATGAGTGCCGACCTAGTTCACCCAGGACACATGAACATCATAAAAACAGCCTCAAAGCTAGGAGATGTGATAGTAGGTCTTTTAACAGATAAAGCGATAGCAAGTTATAAACGACTACCATATATGACTTATGAGCAGAGAAAAGAGGTTATAGAAAATATAAAAGGTGTTGTTGAAGTTATACCACAAGAGACTCTTGACTACAGACCAAACCTTGAACTTTTAAAACCAGATATAGTGGTTCATGGAGATGATTGGAAAAATGGTGTTCAGTCAAAAACTAGACAACAAGTTATAGATACTTTAGCTAAATGGGGTGGTGAGTTAGTAGAGCCTAGTTATACAGATGGCATCTCATCTACTCAAATCAATAACTCGTTAAAAGAGATAGGCACAACACCAGATATAAGAAGAAGCAGATTAAAAAGACTTATAGATGCAAAAGAGATAGTAAGAGTTATGGAATCGCACAATGCACTAAGCGGTCTTATAGTTGAAAATATAAAAGGTGATAACGGATTAGAATACGATGCTATGTGGTCAAGTTCATTAACCGATTCTACTTCAAAAGGTAAACCAGATATAGAAGCAGTAGATGTAAGTTCTAGGATAACTACTATAAACGAGATTTTTGAAGTTACAACTAAACCTATGATATATGATGCAGATACTGGTGGTATAGCTGAACATTTTGCATTTACTGTTAGAACACTAGAGAGAACAGGTGTAAGTGCTGTTATCATAGAAGATAAAACAGGGTTAAAGAAAAACTCCCTTTTTGGAAATGATGTTGCTCAAAAACAAGATAACATAGAAAACTTTTGTCTAAAAATTCAAACAGGTAAAAAAGCACAAATCACTGATGATTTTATGATAATAGCTAGGGTTGAGAGTCTTATACTTGAAGCTGGGATGGATGATGCTATAACTCGTGCAAAAGCTTATGTAAAAGCTGGTGCAGATGGGATTATGATACACTCAAGAAAAACAGAAGCTGATGAGATTTTAGAGTTTTGTAAAATATTTAGAGAGTATGACAAATATACACCCATAGTTGTAGTTCCAACAAGTTACAATCAAATAACAGCAAAAGAACTAAGTCAAGCAGGTATAAATGTAGTTATATATGCAAACCATATGTTAAGAGCAGCCTACCCAGGTATGATGAATGTTGCTAAAGCTATCTTAGACAATGACAGAAGTATGGAAGTTGAAAAAGATTTGCTTTCTATAAAAAAGATTTTAGAACTAATCCCAGGGACTAAGTGATGCTAGATAGTGTAAAATTTGTAAATAATCTTATAAAAGAGGGCTACACTCATTTATGTGTAGTACCGTGTAGTTTTGCTAAAAATCTTATAAATGAAGTTATAAATAATGAACAGATAGAATATGTCCCATCTGCTAGTGAAGCTGTTGCTTGTTCTATCGCTAGTGGGCTTAAAATGGCTGGTAAAAAGCCCATAGTTATAGTTCAGTCATCAGGTATAACAAATATGGGAAGTTGTATAACAAGTTTACTTAAACCTTATGATATAACTTTTCCCATAATGGTAAGTTGGAGAACTTACAAAGATGGAGATAGCGAGATACAGCATCAACATCTAGCAACTAAACTACCAAATCTTATAGAAGCTTATGGATATGAACATATCATACTAGATAATGAAAATATAGACAATGCTATATCTCAAATCAACCTTTGCGATAACACTTCAACAATATGTTTGATAAAAAAAGATTCATTTTCAAAAGTGGAATTAGAAGAACAACATAAACTAGATTTGAGTAAGTATAAACCTAGAAGTGAGTTCTTAAAACTACTAAATCAAAAGTTTAAAGATAGCGATACTCTGTTTATAGGAACAACTGGAAATACATCAAGAGAGATGCATAGCTTTATGCCAGATACTAACAACTTTTATATGGCAGGAAATATGGGTGGAGCATTAAGTTTAGGGCTTGGTGCTTCAATGGCTGGAAAAAAGGTTATAGTTTTAGGTGGAGATGCTGAGTTTGTTATGCACATGGGTGGACTTACAACTGCTGGAAGATATAAGGATATAGATTTGACTTATATACTTTTTGATAATGAGCAAAACAAATCAACAGGTGGGCAAAACACTTACCAAAACCATATAAACTATAATAAAATCGCTAAAGCTTCAGGATTAAATATAATTGATGATTTTGATGATTTATCTAAAAAGAATAGTATTAATTTTTTACATATAAAATGTTCATTAGATGAAGAAACACCACGACCACCAATAGATGCAGTAAAGGTAAATAATTTTGATACAAAAAGATAACTTTTCATACTATATGCCAACTAAAATAGTATATGGTTTAAATGAATTAGAAAATATAAACAAATATATAGATGGTAGAAAAACCTTACTTATAACTTCGCAAGGGTTTGTAAAAAGAGGTTTAATAGAAAAGATAAAATCTTTTACAGATGATATAGTTTATGTAGTTAGCACTATAAAATCACATCCCGAGTTTAAAGACTTAGAAAAGATTTATAATGAGATAAAAAGTATAGATTTTGAACTTATCTTAGCCGTTGGTGGTGGTAGTGTTATAGATAGTGCAAAATACTTTATAAATAAAAATGATAAAAAAGATATTTCACTTATATCTGTACCAACAACAGCTGGAACAAGTAGCGAGATAACACCATGGGCAACTATATGGGATATGGATGCAAAAAAGAAATACTCCATAGAAGATAAAAGACTATTTAGTGAAGTTGCTATCTATGATGCTACTTTAACTTTAAGTATCCCAAAAGAGATAACCATTCAAACAGGATTAGATACACTCTCCCATGCTTTAGAATCTATATGGAATAAAAATGCAAATGAGATAACAGTAAAATATGCCATAAAATCAGCAAAATTAATTATGCAGAATTTAGAAAATCTTGTTAATGATTTAGATAATCTGACTTATAGAGATAACATTATGAAAGCTTCTATGTATGCAGGACTAGCTTTTTCAAATACAAAAACAGCTATTGCACATGCTATGAGTTACTATATAACTACACATAAAGCTATCCCTCACGGTATTGCTTGTAGTTTTACACTTCCTATGCTTATAGATAATGTTATAGGTAAGTATGATTTTATAGATAAAGCTTTTGTAGAGATATTTGGTGAGGCTTCATCTTGTAGCTTAAATATTTTGTTAAAAAAACTATCTATAAGTACAAAATTTGAAAATTATAATGTAACTAAAGATGAAGTTTTAAGCAATATTAATAAAGATAGATTAAAAAATTCTTTATTAATACTAAGCTGATAGATAATGACTAAAAATCACATGGTCTAGTATCATGTGCATATCTTCTACTAAACCATACTCACCTTTTTTGGTTTGTATATGAAAATTTATATCAGACAATACTTTTAATTCACCACCTTCAAACCCAGTTACTCCTATGATAGTAGTTCCTATACTTTTTGCATAGTTTGTAGCTTTTATGATATTTTGACTATTACCACTACATGAGATGCTGATTAAAACATCATCTTTAGTTATTTTGTTTTGTATTTGTGTATAAAAAATATTTTCATACCCTGTATCATTTGCTATAGCTGTACATACTGCACTATTATCTCCAAGACTTTCAACATTAAAATTTCTTACATTACGAAGTTTTAAACCTACACCCAAATCATTTGACATATGTGAAGCTGTAGAAGAACTTCCACCATTACCGATTATATAAATTTTAGACTTATTTTCAACTGTTTTATCTAAAGCATTTACTATCTCTTGGATAGCTTTTTTATCGATATTATTCAATAGTTCGATTAGTTGACTGACATATTTTGTTATAAATTTTTCCATTATTTTTTACCTATTATTCTATAAACCAGCTATTTTTTTTTAAAAAGTCTGAACCTATATTTGTCAAAACTTCTTTAAATTGTTCACTTTTTAGATGTATTTTTTGATATTTTCTTTGATTTAGTCTATCTTCATCATTGTAACTATAATCACCTAGATATTCCTTTACTAACCATAGTATCTCATCTTCTGTATTATCTTCTATCATCAAATTTAGTTTTTTATATGTATTTGAATCCCAATAACTTAAATCACTATTTTTTATGATAGATAGATATTCTTGTAAACCAATATATCTATTATTATAAATTAGTTTCTTTGGTATAAATATATCTTTATTTGAACTATAAGGGGAATGGTCTATTGGTATATGATTTACCCCTATTCTAGGGATTGAAAATGCACAACTAACATCAACAAGTCCAGATGTACCACCAATTATAAATTTACATTGAGATATTAAAAATATATCCATAAAATCACTTTGAAAATCACTATATGGATAATCTATATATTTAGTATGTTTAAATGACACCTTTTTATTTACTACTTTTCCTATTCTAACAACTGTATAGCCTTTTGATATAAGGTATTTTATAGCTAATTCATAAGTATCTATATCTGCATCTCGATAATCATGGTATCTCCAATCATGGTATTCAAAAGTGCTATCTAAATACTTACTATCTCTTGCAAATACACAAACAAAAGGTTTTGTTATATTTAACTTTTTAAGTATTTTATCGCCATTAATTATATCTTTTTTTGTAAATTTAATTATTGGTTTTTTATTAGTAAATAGTTCATAAGCATTTGATTTTTGTTCTATTTTACAAATATATTTTTTTTGAATAAACTTTTTATCTAAAAGATATTGAAAATATTTATTTATAAAATTACTTTCAAATAAATAAATATTTTTATGTTTTTTAAATACCATTCTATACATATCATACAAAGTTTTATTTGCAATATCTTTTTCATTTTGATAAGAAAGTAGTATAAAATTCTGATTTTGATAAGATTTATCATTTTTAATTTTATCTAAAAATGCTTCATTTTCTAAACAAAATTCACCTATACGATTTGTCCAAAGTTTAGTTACCTGAATATTAAAATACTTAAATAATTTATCTAGTATTTTTAGCATTATTTTATCAATAAGCTTAACACTTAAATCTTTTATCTTATAACTATTATCTTCTTTTGTAATTATGGTTAATTTTTTATTATCAATAAATTTACTTAAATTATCATATATTTCTCTATCCCAATTTGGAGATAAAATAATTAAGTTATCTATATCTAAGTTATCTATATCTAAAGGGTTATAAACATTTGTTTCATCTTTAGTGTTATCAATATAACCTTTTATCGTTATATTATGAAAATCTTTTAGATATAGTGCGAAGCCTCTTGTCATTGGTGTATAAGGTGAAAGATATATATTTTCTTTATTTTTAATTTTTAATTTCATTTTATATACTTCAAAACTTCTATTTGAGACTTAGCATAACTTTCAATAGTACCTATATCTCTATGATAAACATCATTTAAAAAAGTATTTATTTTACCCATATATGCTGGTAGTACATCATTACTAAAATCTATATCTTTTTTACCTAAAGATTCTAAAAAAGTAATTATAGATGGCTCACAAATATATACAGCACCATTGGCAAGTGTTGATGGTGGATTTTTTACTTTTTCATGGAACTTTTGAACAACATCATTCTCATCTAATTCAACGATGCCACAACTACTTGGATTATCACTGTTAAATAGCATCATAGTTATTTCACAATTTTTTGATCTTTTTTTATGAGAGTTTATAAACTCCTCAAAATCACAAAAGGACAAGTTATCTGCATGGATTATCATAAACTCCTCATCTTTAAAAAACTCTTTATTTGCAAGTATTGTCCCACCAGTATTTAAAAGTTCATCTTCATAAACTAATGTTATTTTATCTTTAAACTTAGAGTTATTTACAAACTCTTCCACTTGTTTATGAAGATAAGAGGTATTTACCAAAAACTCATCTATACCAACTTTTGAGAGGTTTTCAAGCCAATACTCCAAAAGTGGTTTACCGTTTATAGGTACTAAACATTTAGGTACAGCATCTGTTATGGGACGAAGCCTTGTACCTAATCCAGCTGATAGTAACAATGCTTTCATATATGTAACTCTTTTAAAATTTCATCTTTTGTTATAGGGATATTACCGATGCGACTAACCTGAATACCAGCGACCATAGAACCCAAATATGCACTCTGCCAGATATCTGCTCCAACACATAAAGCCATAGAGCTACAAGTAAGCAAAGAATCCCCAGCTCCACTTACATCTTTTACATTTGATGAAAGTGCTTTTATGTTATCTGTTAAAAGTTCATCTTTGTTAGTGTTGTATATCATAACTCCCTCTGCACCAAGAGTTGTAAAAACATACTTAGCATCACTTTTTTGACTTAGTTTTTCAGACAATACAACCAAACCAGATTCAAAATCACCCAAAGATAAACGAATTTCCCTCTCTGTTGGAGTTACAAGTGTCATACCTTTAAACTTAGAAATATCTCCAACCTGAGATGAACTTTGAGAATCAGCCACCATTTTAACATCATAAGAAGATGCTAACTTAGTTATCTTCTCTATCAAATCATCTGTTAATATCCCATAACTAAAGTCAGAAAATATAATCAAATCAAGATTTTTTATACTTTGTGTAATTTTACTTAAAATCATCTCTTGTATATCTTTACTTATGGCATGTTGTTTTAGATGGTTTACTCTAAGAAGTGTTTTAGTGTTTGCACGAAATCTTTGTTTTAGTGTTGTTGGTCTTGTTGCATCTGTAAAAATACAAGTTTTTATATCTAGTTTATTTAACCCATCTTCTACATACTTAGCACTTTCATCTTCCCCACAAATAGATATAAATTCAACATCTGCACCTAGTGTTTTTGCATGAGATGCAACTATGGCTGAACCACCTATAAAAGTATCGCTAAAGAGTGGTGATACCACGATAGTAGGGTCTTCTTGACTCATACCTAGTGGCTCACAAGTTATATACTCATCAACTATAGTATCGCCTATGACTAAAACACTAAGTTGTGAAAACTTTTCAACTGTATCTTTTAAATCAGATAGATTAAATTTATGTCTTTTTTGATAACTTGATGAGTGTTTTAGAGTTTGACTAGAGGTTAAAAAATCTTCTCGTAACAGATTAAGAGATGAAAAACCAATCTCCCCTGAACTAAAAAGAAGTTTCCCACCATAGCTATTTATAACCTCTAGCTCTTCATTGACTAGCTTTTCATGCTCTTTACCCTTAACAACTATATCAGGCTTATTTTTTTTTATATATTCGCTTGGTAATTCGCCTAATATAAAAGATTCATCAACATAGCTTGTAGCTTTTATGGACTCAAGTCGTACCTCTTGTGGCATCCCCTTGTTATGACTTAGTTTATCATTATTGACCCCAACTATAAGATAGTCTCCACTCTCTTTTGCAAATTTTAAAAGTCTAAGATGCCCAGGGTGTAGTATGTTAAAATCACCACTTACAAATACTTTTTTCATTTTATCACCTAAATAAAATTAAGATGTTGTGGCAAGGTAGCACTAGGAGCTTCTAAATTATGTTTACCTTTTTTATAAGCATCTAAAACTTCATTTGTTTTATCTTGTAAACATAAAGTTTCACACATTGAACAAGCATCAAATTTATCAGATGATAAAAAGTCCATAACTTCCCAGTATCTATCACTTTGAAGTATATCTTTAAACCTAACACCTTCATCAGTTATATTTGCTATATGATATTGTTTATACTTTTCATTAAAAAAACTTCCACAAGGAGCTACTAAGCCAGTTCCTGACATCTGCAGGTGAAATGGTGGACCATAACATTGTTTATAGTGTCTAACACCTTTTGATGTTATTTTAGACCATTTTGCTTTTACAAGATACTCATCATCACTATAACTTTCAGCTTCATGGAGTAGGTCATAAAGTTCTTCATACTTATCATAGTCAACACCTAAAGTTCCATCTTCATCATCACTACAATGTTTTATAACAAGATAATCAGGTCTTAACTCTTTTCCAAGTTTAGCGAGAGGAATTATCTGATCACCATCTTTTGGCATAAGAACCATCTGCATACCAACAGTAACATCAAGATTTAACTCTTTTTTTATTTTCATACACATTTTTATATTTTCACAAGTTTCATAAAACTTCTCTATCGGTACACCCATTATTTCACTATATCTTTGTGGCTCACCTGCACTAAAGTTAAATCTTAGGTATGTTAAAGCAGGTAATATTTTTCTCAATACCTCTTCTGTTAAAGTATTTCCATGGGTAGCTATTGCCATATCTATACCAACACTTTTACCATATACGATAACATCTTCATATATTGGATTGGCTGTACTTTCTCCATCACTAACTAAACTGATACCTTTAACACCAACCTCAGCACAATCATCTAAAAAACTTTTCATAATAGGCATAGTAATTTTATGTGGTTTGTTTCTTTGCATATTTGCATAACAAAAAACACAATTATATTGACAAGCTTGAGTAAGTGCCATATCTATCGTGATAGGAGCTATCCTTTTCCCACTTTTCCACTCTTTTAATCTCTCTTGGTGCCATAAAATTTTTGAACCATCTAATATTAATTCTGACATAATATCCCTTTTATAAACATCTTAAATATGTAGGACCATCATAATCAAACATATCTTTTATATCTTGTTGTAAACTTTCTGTTGATGGTGAAAATATTTTAAAATTCTTAAATACTTCCATCATTTTTAAATCATCACTATCTATACAATGACTTCTACCAAGTGCTGAAAAATAATTATCTGCTCCAACTCCAATTAGTTTAACATCCATCTTATGTTCATTCAAATCATATCTTATCTGCTCATAAGCTCTCATAACTAAAAAAGGAACTTGAGAGTAAACAATAGGCTTTAATCCAGCTAAATACATACCTGCACTTATACTTATAGTCGCTTGTTCACAAATCCCTGTATTGAAAGTTCTATCTGAATAGTTATTAAAAAAGTCATCTAAAACTGCAAAACCCATATCACCAACTAAAAGTGTAAATTTTTCATCATTTTTAAAATAATTATAGACTTCATTCATAACTTCTTTTTTTGAAACTAGATTATTCATCATCACATCCTAAAACATAACCATCTTGTGTTGGGCATCTAAAATGGTGTGCAATTGAGTTTTCACAAACTTCTACACCTTTACCTTTTAGTGTATCACATACTAAAATAGATAAGGATTCATTTTTATTTGTAAAAAATTTAGCCATATTTAATTTTAAATCAGCTTCATTGTGTCCATCTATTCTGCTAAAATTATCGGTATATGCTTGTAAAACTTTAGATAATCGGTCATTATCTAAACCTACATCTTCAACTCTATCCATTGCTTGTAAACCATTTGCATCTACGATTAACAAAAGATTATCTAGTTTAAACCTATATGCTAAAGCTAATGCTTCAAAGTTACTACCCTCTTGCATCTCGCCATCACCAACTATACAAACAACTTTTTGAGTTTTATTTTGCATCTTAAAAGCTTGTGCTAAACCAACAGCTATTGGTAAACCATGACCTAGTGAACCAGTTGATGCTTCTATCATATAGTTTGAATTTTTTGTTAAACAACCTTTTATTGAAGCACCATTATAAAAATCTTCTAGCTCTTTATCTGGTAAAAAACCAAGTTCATTTAAAATAATATAATAAGCATAAGACCCATGACCCTTAGAAAATATAAGTCTATCTCTAGCATCATCAGTTGCATCATCTTGATTATAAACTAAAAAATCACGAAATAAAGTTGTTAAAATCTCAACACATGACAAAGATGGTGCAAGATGCCCTGCTCCACTGTTACAAGATAAAGCGATAGTTTTATCTCTTATAATTTTACTGTTTAACATTTTTTCATCTCTTCCTTATCTATATCTAATATAGAACAAACTTTTTCAAAAACTTCAAATGCAAAATTTAAAACAATTTTCATATCATCTTTTGATGGCATCTCCCTATCAAATGCAGGATAAGATTCTTCAATATGGTACTTTGTAATTTGGTCTAGTAAATCTAAACTATCACTTAAATCTATATGACTTGATACTAACAAATATATATCATACAAATCATGAGTTTTTGGTATCTTTTTATTTTCATAAGCTAAAAAAGACTTTAAACTTTTCTCAATACTATAATGTAATTCTACAGCTATAACATCAGTATAATGATTTACCTCATAAAATAATTTTGCTCCACTTAGGTTATGCCATGATTTTTTTAACCATTCAGATGCTGATGCTTTGTTCATACCATACCTTTCCATTTTGTAAGATATCTATTTTATAAAAATAATCTTCTTTTTTATATATCTCTTTTGTAGGAGCACAGAGTATATCTATCCCATTAGTTTTATAATTTTTTCGTATATCTCTAAGTTGTTTCATAGCTTCTAACTCAAAAGCTCTAATATTATCTTTGTTTAATCCATCTTTTAATAAAAATAAGTCAATATCACTCTCATCATTTGGTGTACCATAAGCAAATGACCCAAACAATATAATTTTATCTGGATTTAAAGGTTTTAATCTCTCGATAATCAAAGGTTTTAACTTTTCTATATCAACCATAACTACTTATCTCCCAAACACTCAAACCAATCTTTTGTAGCATCTTTTATACTGCTCTCATCCCAAACAGGTGCTTCTCTCCATTGTTCTATGTTTTCAAGCATGATTTTTACACCATCTTCAAAACTAACTTTTGGAGTCCATCCTAAAACTTTTTTGATTTTAGTTATATCTGCATAAGTACAATCAGGTTCACCTGGTCTTTTCGGAATGTATTGTTTTTTACCACCTAGAAGTTCTACAAGATAATTGATACTATAAGTGTTATCACTTCCTACATTGAAAATTTCTTGTTTTACATCACTTTGAGATGCAATGTAACAAGCTTCAACTATATCAGTAACATAAGTAAAGTCTCTAGTTTGTTTACCATCTCCAACTATTGTAAGTGGTTTATTATTTAAAAGTTGTGCTAAAAAAACACCGAAAACAGCACCGTAAGTTCCACTTGTTCTATGACGAACACCATAAACATTGAAAAATCTCATACTAACTACTGGCATATTATATAGCTGTCCCCAGTGCATTACATATTGTTCTCCAACAGTTTTTGTATGAGCATAAGGGTATTCAGGAGCTATGGGAGTGTCTTCAGGAGTTGGATAAACATCTGGGATACCATAGCATGAACTTGATGCTGCATATACAAATTTTTTAAGATTTTTAGACTTTTTAGATGCTTCTAATACCCTTATAGTACCATCGACATTTGCTCTATGGTATTTTATAGGGTTATTTATAGATGGAACTATATCAGCAAGTGCAGCATAATGAAATACATAATCAACACCACTAAAATACTCATCTAAGTTACTTTCATAATCTCCTATATCTGCTTGAACAAATTTTATCTTACCTTTATGATGCTCGATATTATCTAGTCTTCCATTTGCCAAATTATCTATAACTGTCACTTCATAGTTGTTTTTAACTAACAAGTCCACCATATGTGAACCAATAAACCCTGCTCCACCTGTTACTACTGCTTTCATCATTTTGCCTTATATAAAATTATCATGCTCTTGTGGATTTTTCAGTCGCCAAAGATAACGATTTACCTCATCCATTCTACAGTTTACTCTACAGTTTTTTATATCTAGTTCATTTTTTACATAATTATAAGATTTCTTTCTTTTTTCACCTTCCCAAATAGAACTAAAACTTTCATCATAAATATTACCATAACAAAATTCATCTTTTCCAAGATAAGCACTACAACCAAATACTTTTCCATCTGCTGCGATATAACCCCAAAAAAATGGAGTTGAGTGGCATTTGTCATAAGGTTGTTTTTTCTCAACATATTTTTTCATAGTATTTGCACGGAAAATTACACTAAACTTATCATCAGATATACTCTCAACTTCCTCTTGAATATCTAGCATTTTTGAGTAGTCAATATCTGCATACTTAGTAGTTTCACTTGAGAGATGTTGAGAGTACGGTTTTATAACAAGATAATCAACTCCCAATGCTTTACACTTCTTAGCAAGTATTACTGCCTCATCTTTGTTCTCAGGTAGTAAAAGCATCTGTACACCTATAGTACATTTTAGATTATTTTCTTTTCTATATTCTAAAGCATTCTTAAGATTTTCTATCACTCTATGAAAATCAATCTCTTTTGTTTGATGAACTTCTGCATAAGTTTTAGCTGTTCCAGCATTTAAACTTACTTTTATCCAAGAACAATTTTCTACATATCTTTGAGTAGCTTTTTTATTTGCTGGTACAAAATTTGTAGTCAATGATGTATCAACCCCAACTTTTGAGCAATGTTCAACAATAAGGTCTAAATCTTTAAAAAGTAAAGGTTCTCCCTCTCCTGCAAACATAACACTTTTAACATCATTTTTTGCCATATCACTTAAAGTATCTTTTAAAACATCAAACTCTAAACCTATATTTTCATAACCCATATAGTCTAATGCACAGAAAGTACATCTATGATTACAACCACCATAAGGTGAAATTTCTACATAAATAGGATAAATTTTTTTCAATTTATCCCAATCATCTTTTGCTTCATACCATTTAGCTACTCTTACTGGATGCAAGATTAGTTTATGTGAATCTATACTGTACTTATCTGACATAATTATCCTACTTTTTGATTTTTTTTTATACTTCTACTAACACTAGCAAAACCTAGATTAAATTCAAACTTTGTATTAGTTTCTATAACTTCACCATCTACACCATCATCTTCTAAAATCTCAGAATCAATCTCTATGATTTTTTCTAAAATCTGGTTTGATTTTTGTGCTAAATCTTGTTGAATACTCTCATCAGTAGTTTTCATCATATTGTTTATATTTCGAGATAATTCCCTAATATTTGCAAAAGTTTCTACAATTTGTAATGTTGCATTTGTAGCTACATCACTTTTTAAAATAGTAGCCAACATATATAGACCTTTTTCTGTAAAAGCTTTAGGCATATGTGGTGAATATTTTAGTTTTGATAGGTGGTCGAAATTTTCGACTACATAAGATTTTTCATCTTTTTCTAATTTTATTAAATATGTTTCATTTGGAAACTTATCCTTATTATTTTTTACAGCTTCATTTATCCGTTTTGTTTCTACTTGAAATAAATCAGCCACATCTTTATCTAATAAAATTAAAGTTTCTCTAATTTTTATCAACTTACTTTCCAATGTATTAAACTTCATAATCTCCATAAATATCCTTTTCTAATTTACTGTAAACCACGGATTTAACAAATCTACTTTGTTATAAATCAAGGGAGTTTTTTTCTTAAAATCTAAACTCATTTTATCACTTTCTCTTACAATAGCATCAGATGCTGCTGTATCCCATTCCATAGTGGGAGCTAATCTTGGGTATATATCTGCTGTTCCCTCTGCAACCATACATAGTTTTAAACTACTTCCTTTACTTATAAAAACTTTTTCTTTATCTGTTTTTATGTTATCTATAAATCTTTTTGTTTCATCAGATAGATGGGATTTACTAGCTACTATAACAAATTTATTATCATCTCTTTTTATAGGTAATTTTATACTATTTTTGTAAGCTCCAAACCCTTTTTTTGCACTATACATATCATTTAAAACAGGAGCATATACTACACCTAAAACAGGTGTGTCTTTATATATAAGGGCTATGTTTATAGTAAACTCACCATTTTTTTTAACAAATTCTTTCGTTCCATCTATGGGGTCTATACACCAATAATATTGCCAATCTTTTCTTAAGTCATAGTCTAGTTGCTTATTTTCTTCAGACATTATAGGTATGTTTGGATATAATTTTTCTAAGTGTTTGCATATAATCTCATTTGCTTCTAAATCAGCTTGAGTTAGTGGTGAGTTGTCATCTTTATAATTTACTTCAAAATCTTGCTTATAGATTTTCATAACAGCTTTTCCAGCTTCTAAAGCAATGTTTTTAATATCTTCTATATCTATTTTATTTAACATCTATATATCCATTATTTTTTAAATACAACATTATTATATCTATATTTTGCTCAAGATTTACTATATCATTTAGAAGATGGATTTCTGGTTTTTGAGGTTTTTCATAAGTGGAATCAATACCAGTAAAATTTTTAATCTTACCCTCTCTTGCCTTTTTATATAATCCTTTTAAATGTTGCCCTATGGGTGAAACAATAGATTACAAGCTACTTCGTTGAAAACTCTTGTACCCAAGGGCATAACAAAGCTACTGATAGCTCCTGCGAATTTTCGCCTCATATCTTATAATCTATTGTTTCATTGGCTATGAAGTTATTTATACTCTCTTACTTATCTATCTCGAATACAACAAATGCACTTGAAGGTGGAGTGTTCTCTCATATGACTAGGTACCCCTTGAGGGTAAAAACATGATTAGTTTACATCGTGGTTTAAGTAAAAGTTTGAAGCTAAATTTAATAGATTACTATCTTGTTAATTATAAGAAAAAGTAGAAAATTATGCACCCGTTTTTTTAATTAAGTCATTTTTTGTAAAATTATATAGTATAATACCACTAAATAAAGTTAAGGTTTATCTCTAAATGTTTAATAATAAAAATATACTTATAACTGGTGGAACTGGTAGTTTTGGAAAAGCATTTGTTAAGACTCTTTTAAAAAGATATAAACCAAATAAGATTATAGTTTATTCAAGAGATGAACTAAAACAGTTTGAGATGGCTCAACAGTATAGTCAAAAATGTATGAGATACTTTATAGGTGATATAAGAGATGCCCAAAGACTTCAAAAAGCGATGCAAGATGTTGATATAGTGGTTCATGCAGCGGCACTAAAACATGTACCTATAGCTGAGTATAACCCTATGGAGTGTATAAAAACAAACATAATGGGTTCTCAAAATGTTATAGATGCTTGTTTGGCAAATAATGTTGCTTATACCATAGCACTCTCAACTGATAAAGCTGCATCTCCTGCAAACCTTTATGGTGCTTCAAAACTGGCATCAGATAGGCTTTTTGTAGCTGCAAATAACTTAATTGGTAAACATAAGATAAAATTCTCAGTTGTAAGATATGGAAATGTCCTTGGTTCTCGTGGTAGTGTTGTACCTTTTTTTAAAAAACTTATAGCTGAGGGTGCCACTGAATTACCTATAACTGAGCCAAATATGACAAGATTTTGGATAACTTTGCAAGAGGGTGTTGATTTTGTTCTTAAAAATTTTCAGAGGATGAAAGGTGGGGAGATATTTGTCCCTAAGATTGCTTCTATGAAGATGACTGACTTAGCATCTGCAATTGCACCTGATTTACCTCAAAAGATTATAGGTATAAGACCGGGTGAGAAACTTCATGAGGTTATGTGTCCACTTGATGACTCACATATAACTTTAGAGTTTGATGATCATTTTGTGATAAAGCCATCTATTACATTTCATTCACCAATTGATTATACTTCTAATAACCTTGGAGAAAAAGGTAAAGCTGTAAAAGTTGGTTTTGAATACAATTCAAGAGATAACGATATATGGTTAACACCTAAAGAATTATTGGAGAAGTTAGATGATTAGTTACTCTACACAATGCATCGAAGATGATGATATAGCTGGTGTTGTTGAGGTTTTAAACTCATCATATCTTACACAAGGTCAAAAAGTAGCAAAGTTTGAAGAGGAGCTTTGTAGATATACTGGTGCAAAATATGTTATAACTTTTAACTCTGCAACGACTGCACTTTTTGGAGCTTATAGTGTAGCTGGTATAAAAGAGGGTGATGAGATTATAACAAGCCCTATAAGTTTTGTAGCAACCTCAAATATGTTTGTAACACTTGGTGCAAAACCTATCTGGTGTGATGTAAAACTAGATGGAAATATAGATGAAAATCGTATAGAAAAACTTATAACAGAAAAAACAAAAGCGATAGTTCCCATACACTTTGGTGGAAAACCTGTAGAGATAGAAAAGATTAATA
>JAMOQV010000237.1 GCA_027068615.1 Helicobacteraceae bacterium
AGTTGCCCTATATTTGGGTGTTTTTATTGTCGAACTCAGGTTTATAGATAAGTTCTAACCCTTTAGAAGTCATAACAAACCCATCAACTTTTATCTTGTTGTTATGTATATCTTTATGGTGTTTTTTACATAGTGGTATTAGGTTGTGTTTTGTATCTTTGTGAAAATGACCTATAAAACCATCTTTATTTGCTAGATTTTTATGTGTTATATGGTGGACATCCTCAGCAGGGTTATCACATAGTACACATTTTGTTATATATAGATTTTGGTTATATTTACTAGTTTTTTTCTTGATGAGTAGTTCTATCTCATCAAACTCATTTGCTAATCTTTTTCTTATCTTATTTGCTGTTGATAAGAAATCTTCATCCATATGTAAAGATTTTGCAAATTCTAGTCCATAGATGCTACTTCCACTACCAGCTTGTAAAGTTCTGTTAAATATAAGCTTATCTTGCTCTTTATCATACTCTACACTTAAATGTAGATTGATAACATTTTTTAGATTTAGTATCTCATCCATAGTTGAGATTTGATGTAGATGTGTTGCAAATAAAAATATTGAACGAAGTTTTGCTAGTTTTATAATAGCACTAGATACTATAGCTACTCCAGATAGAGTTTCTGTTCCATGGCTTATCTCATCACCGAGTATCAGTGAGCTTGTTGTCGCACGATTAAATATATTTTTCAACTCTAGCATCTCAACGGCAAATGTAGATAATCCCTTAGCAAGATTATCTTGAGATACTATACGGGTAAAAAGTGAATTAAATATAGAAAATTTCATAACAGAAGCACTTACAAAAAAACCACTTTGAGCCATAACTATCGCTATACCTATACTTTTCATAAGTGAAGATTTTCCACTTGAATTTATACCATATAGTAAAACACCATTTATATCGTGGTTGTTATGAACATCACTATCTAGCATCACCGTATTTGGATGAGGTATATCTACATAATCACGATTTCCCATAATAATATCATTTGGTACATATATACCAGCTTTTTCTTGAACCTCTATAAGTGGATGTCTAAGTTGCATCATCTGTATAAAGTTGTCATCTTTGTTTGTATCTATGATGAGAGGTCTTGAGTGATTATAGAGTTGTGCTACTTTAGAGGAGCTAACACCAACATCCAAATCAGCTATATATGAGATAACTCTATCAAACAATAGTGAGTATTTTTTTTCATATCCAGCTTGAAGTTTTGAAAATCTTTCTTTTACTAAAAGTATAATTTTTCTTCTGTTTTTCATCATCTTATCTGATAGTTCATCTGTATATGGAGATGATATTTTTACATTATTTGTAAGTTTTTTTACATTAAAATCTTTAAATTTTTCATTTTTTTTGAATTTTTCTTCTATAAGTGAAAATCTATTTTTACTAAGTGATATATAGTATCCATCTTTTTCTAGTAGTCCTAATGTTACTAAACGGTTACTTTTTGAGATTTTTACCTCTTCTAGCATCATCTCTATCTCTGATATATAGTTATAAAATATATCTAACATAGAATTATTTTCATCTATAATAGTATCTACAACTTCATCAACCCCATATCTTAAAAAGTTTTCATCTATAGTTACATTTGTAAATCTTCTTGATATATCTAAATCTATACTTTTGGAGATATCTTTTAAAAATTCATCTATTTCACTATCTTTAAATGGTATAGATTTTATATTGTGTTTTTTTAGATATAAAACTATCTCTTTTACACTTAGCATAGAGTCATAAAGATGATTTATCTCAAAAGGATGCATTCTTGAGAGACTAATTCTACGAGATAACCTTTGTAAATCATAAATACCTCTCATAGTTTCATCTAAGTATTTTGTATGTGATTTTAATTTTTGGATTAAATCATATCTTCTTTGGAGTTCATCTTTTTCCATTATCGGATTGAGTAGTCTTTCTTTTAAAAGTCTTCTACCTATAGCTGTTGCTGTTTTGTCTAACATTTTTAAAAGTGTAAACTCTTTTTTATCTTTTGAGATGATACCTAATTGTGTTAATGCATTATTTCCTAGATACATAAAACGGCGGTTGTCTATGATATTTGGTAAATCTAGTTTTTGAACTATATGGTAGTCGTGTTCTATGATAAAGTGTATTAATATAGCCAACGATTCTGTTATCATTGGATTTCTTTCCAAATCAAGATGCTCAATAGGTGATAGTAGGGACTGTATCTGATAAATTTCTGCAAAAAGATTATTTTGAAAATCTATCTTTAGTTTTTCATTGTTTACACTATAATGATAATGTTCTGGTATCTCAAGATAGTGCATTATATGTTTTTGCTCTTTTATCCCATCTAAAAATGTTATAACAATTTCACTAGTTCTGTATATATGTAAAAGATTAAAAATCTCATCTAGTGCATAAGATGGGTCTTCACTTGTTCCGTGAGTTTCATAAACTTGTGTTTTTCCAGTTGTAACATCAATAGCTGAATAACCAATAGTATAGATATCGTTATAACAGTCTATAAGAAGTGATACTATATAGTTGTCATCATTATCTATAATATGCTCAAAGTTTGTACCAGGGGATACTATTTGTGATATATAACGGCTTATTTTAGGTGGATTACCTTTTTGTTTAACTACTATTATGGTATATTTTTGCTCATTTATAAGCCTGTTTAGATATCTTTCAAAACTAACAGTTGGAACTCCAGCTAAAAGAGGGTTTTTATCTGAGTTTTCTATGATGTTTTTATTTTTCTTAGTTAGTTGTATATTTAAAAGTTCAGCTATCTCTTTTGCTTTACCTATTTGCATCTTATCATTGTTTACTTCATATACTTCAAAAAAAGTTCCAATCTCCATAAAAACAACACTATCATGACCATACTTTTTTTCAAAAAATTCTTGAAGTTCAAAGTATGTTTGAGTGAGTAATTTATCTTTATTGTTTAAGATATGGTTAACTTCTGATGCTTTCATCTAACTACTTTTTAGCGAAATTATAACATAATCTATTTTTTGAT
>JAMOQV010000238.1 GCA_027068615.1 Helicobacteraceae bacterium
GAAGCAGCAAGTAAACTTACTTATGTTTATGATACTATCAAACTTATAAAAGAGCAATTAGCTGAAGATAAAGCACTTATAGGCTTTACAGGAGCCCCTTGGACACTTGCTACTTATATGATAGAGGGACAAGGTACAAAAACTTACAATATCTGTAAAAAGATGATGTACTCTAACCCTGAACTTTTACATAAAATACTTACAAAAGTAACAGAAGTTGTAAAACTATATATGGAAAAACAAATTCAAGCTGGAATAGATGTAGTTCAAATATTTGATAGCTGGGCAGCAGCGATAGAGCCAGGTAAATATGATGAATTTTCTTGGAAATATATGGTAGAAATCGCAGAGTATCTAAAAGAAAAATATCCACATATCCCTATCATAATGTTTCCTAAAGGTATCCCTGCATTTTTAGATAAAGTTTATGGAAACTTTGATGTATTTGGTGTTGACTGGGGTACTCCTATGGCACTAGCAAAAGAGAAATTAGGCGATAAGTATGTTTTACAAGGTAATATGGAACCGTGCCGTCTTTACTCAAAAGAAGCAACAACTGAGTGTGTTGAAGCTATACAAGAGATTATGGGCAGCAAAAGACATATATTTAACTTAGGTCACGGAATACTTCCAGATGTACCAGTTGAAAATGCAATACACTTTGTAAAAGAGTGTCAAAGAGTTAGTAAGATATAGATGAACACTATATTTGGTCCGATACACTCAAGGAGATTTGGCAACTCTTTGGGTATAGACCTATCCCCTGCCCTAAAACAATGTAACTTTGACTGTCTATATTGTGAACTAGCCCCTGCCTCAACAGTAGATAAGCAAACTCATACAGTAGAAGTATCTCAAATCATCAATGAACTAAAACAACATTTAGATGATAAAATCGATGTTATAACCATAACTGCAAACGGTGAACCAACACTATACCCTTATCTTGATAAATTAGTAGATGAGCTAAATAAAATCAAAAATAAAACTCAAACCCTAATCCTTACAAATAGTGCAAACTTAGTAGATGAAAAAGTATTTAAAACACTTTTAAAACTAGACCAAGTAAAGCTATCACTAGATGCTGTAAGTGATGATATATTTAAAAAGATAGATAGACCTTACAAAGATATAAACCTAAATGAAGTTGTAAAACAGATAGAAAAATTTAGTAATATCTTCAAAGGAAAACTTTTTATAGAGATACTTTTTGTCCATACTATAAACGATACAAAAGAAGAGATAGAAAAATTAAACAAAGCCCTACTCTCTTTTAAAAATATCACAAGAATAGATATAGGAACTATAGACAGACCACCAGCATATAAAGTAACAGGAGTAAGCTACAAAGAGTTAAGAGAGATATCTTTGATGTTTGATAGCTCACTACCTATAAATATAGCTTCAAGAGTACATGCTGAACCAAACAATTCAAGCTATACAGAAGAAGAGATACTAAACACAATAGATAAAAGACCACTAACACAAGATGATATAAATCTACTTTTTGATGAAGAAAGTAAAAAAAGACTAGAAAACCTAATAAAAAATGAAAAAATAGCTACAAAAGAAGTAAGCAACTTAGAGTTTTTTATACTAAATAAAAACTTTTCAAGAAAAAAAGTAAAATCATCTTAAAAAGCTTGACAATTATACTTTTATAAAGTATAATTTCGGCTCAATAACACATTCCGGATTAGCTCAGCGGTAGAGTAGGTGACTGTTAATCACTTGGTCACTGGTTCGAATCCAGTATCCGGAGCCACTTCAAAATCCCTAAGATACAAACTTCCAAACACTTCTTAGCATCATTTTAAATTTCTATTGCATAATTTGGGTTTATATAATTGGCGTAACAAAATCTATTGGTACTAATATTGCTTGTCTAAATATAATATAGATGAAAAGGATACATTATGAAAGTAAATTCTTCAGATGTTATAATGGGTTCTCAGCATAGCTTTTCAAGAACAGAGATACAAAGTGAAACAAGTTTTGAATCTTTTATCCAGCTTGATACTTCTACACCAAATGATATATGTAGTGATAGTATTGGTGCAAGTGCAACAGTAGAAAATTCTGCTGATATAAGTAACAATACACAACAAGATGAGCAAAGAACTCTTGCTGCAGTTATAAAAGAACTTATGCAATCTTTATCTTTAAATCGTAAAAATGCTTCTATGAGTTCAGATGATATAATGAAAGAAGTAGATGGTGCGATAGGTTATTCTCATCTTAGTATATATAGTAGATATGAAGAACACGAAAGTGTAAGTATAAGCACCATGGCTTCTATAAATACCGATCAAGGTTCTATGGACTTAAATCTTAACTATTCTATGAGTAGAAATTTTGTGTATGAAAATCAAATCGACATATATTCTCTAACTGACCCATTGGCTATAAATCTTGATGGAGGCTTACCATCATTAAGTACCGATACATTTAATTTTGATATAGACAATGATGGTGAAAGTGACCAGATATCAAAACTTATGGGAAATAGTGGCTATCTAGCTTTAGATAAAAATAAAGATGGAGTTGTAAATCAAGGTAGTGAACTATTTGGAACTAAAACTGGTGATGGATTTGGTGAGTTAAGTAACTACGATGAAGATTCTAACGGATGGATAGATGAAAATGACAGTATATTTGATAAACTTCAAATATGGCTAAAAAATGATGAAAACGAAGATACTGATAAAGAATTAATCGGATTAGGTGAAGTTGGTATAGGTGCTATATATCTTGGAAATACAAAAAGTGATTTTACTTTTAAAACAGAAGATAATCAGACATTAGGGAAACTAAAAAGTAGTGGTTTTTATCTAAATGATGATTTAACAGCAGGTAGCATTGCTCAAATAGACCTTAGTAAAACACAACAACAAACTCAAGAATCTCCATTAGCAGATCTATTAAAAAGGTAATATTACCTTTTTAATCTAAAAATCTTTATATCTAAATTATCAAATGAAGTTTTAGCATCTGCTTTTGTCCATAAACCAACACCACCACTATATCTTATACTATCATCATCTTTTTGTAAAATTTTTCTACCATCTAAATAGCCTGTAAAATGTTTTCCTACTTGAACTATCTTCATACAATGCCAACCTTTTGATAAAGTAAGTGAAAAAGATTTCAATGCAACTCTATTACCATCTGTAACTTTATAAAATGTTAAACTATCTTCTAAAGGATTGAACCTTGCTACATAGTAGTTATCTTTATCTTTTACTCTCCACATTAAACCTCCACCTTGATCCAACATACCACTATTTGCTTTAAATTCTACACTTATCTCACCATCATAAAAATCTATATTTTTATTGAAAAAAAGGTTAAATCCACCACCAAAACCAAAAAAACCTTTTGTATTTTTAACCATAGATACAACTTTATCTCCAGATGGTGCATCTTTTACTTTTTGAATTTCCCATTTTGAAACTTTTATCCAATCAGATTGATTTATATTTTCAAAATCAAAATATAGATTTTCTTTTACCTCTGTAGCATATATAGAGATAACAAACAAACATAAAACAAATACTTTTCTTAACATCTAAATCCTTTTTTTATTTTCGATATGTTTCATATAGATTTAACAACTCTAGTTGTTTATCTAACTCTAAAACCTTTATATCAAGATTCTGAATCTCAAAAGAGTTACTCAACACCTCTATATCATACTCTGTTTTATATCCAACTTTACAAAGTTTTTTAGTATCTTGTAAAAGTTTTTTATATATCTTTTTATTTTCATTACTTAACTCAATCTTTTTTGAAAAATTCGATATATTTTGCATAACTTGTTCATATAAAGATATTAAATTTCTTCTTTTATCTTGTAAGTTTATCTTTGATTTTAGATAACTAACTTTTGAGCTTTGAATATCTCTAAAAGTATTTATATCAAATGGCATCGAAACTCTAAAACCATAGTTATAATAATCATCTTTAGTATCTATCTGATTTGTTTCGTACTCATTCCAATTATATCCAGCTACAAAATTTACAGTTGGTAAATACTTTGCAACTGTCATATCTTTATAATAGTTATTTTTAACACTTTCACTTTTAGACATTTTTAAAAGTATATTATTATCTAAAAACTCATCTTTACTTAACTCTCTAAGAGTTGGTATCTTTGCATCTTTATAATCCAAATCACTTATAGCTTTGAACTTAGATATAAGCCTTTGTTTTGATGTTTGTATATCGTAAAGAGATGATATAGCTGTGTTTCTTTCTATGATAGCATTATCTAAAAAGTTAGAATCCAGCTGTCCACTTAAATATTGCTCTTTTTTTACTTCTAAGTTTATATCTGCATTTTTTATACGATACTCTTGTTTTTTTATCATCAAGTCGGTTTGTTTTATCTGTACAAGAAGAGATATAGCATCTTTTATAAGTTTTTGTTTTACAACATCAACAGAGTAGTTTGAGTACTTTAAACTAGCTTGAGCATACTTGATACCATAGTAAATACCACCAAATCTAAAGATAGACTGATCCATAGTTATAGAGGTTGTTTTAGATATAACCTCATCATCATTTGGATTTGATTTCATATATGAGTATTTGAGATTTATCGGTGCTATCCACGAATCTCTAAGCTTTGAACTCTCAGAAGTATTTTTTTGATAATCATAATTAAAATTTTGATTTTTATCGTTAGATATATAACTATCTAACGATAAAACTTCATTACAAGAAGATATACTATAAAGAAGAGACAGCACGAGACAAGTTTTCAAAACCTTCATCGATTTCCTCTTTTGTTATAGTAAGTGGCGGTAAAAATCTTAAAGTATTTCTACCAGCTTTTAAAACCATTACACCCTCTTTTGTTGCATTTGAAATTATACTAGCAAGAGTATCAGCATCTATAACTCTAAGTCCACACATCATACCGATACCAACTTTTTTAGTAAATAGTTTAGTATTTTTAGAGTAGAACTCTTCTAATTTTTCATTAAAATAACTACTAATCTCTTGTAATTTTCCACTATTTTTATACTCATCTAGTATATCTACAACAGCACAAACAGCAGATGCACTTAGATAGTTTCCACCAAAAGTAGAACCATGATCTCCTGCACTTAAAACACCTTTTAGTGATGTCATAACGATACCAACAGGAACACCACCACCAACACCTTTTGCTAAAGTTATTATATCTGGTTGTATATCATATACTTGAGATGCAGTAAACTCACCAGTTCTATAAGCACCAGTTTGTACCTCATCTACTATAAGTAAAATTCCACGAGATTTTAAAAGTTTAGCCAACTCTTGAACTTCTACTTTATCTTGAGGTTGAACACCACCCTCACCTTGAACTAACTCTATCATAACACCAGCAGTATGGTCATCTAAAAGACTCTCTATAGAACTTATATCATCAGCATATACAAAACCATCAGGAAATGGACCAAAATAATTATGCATAGATTCTTGACCTGTTGCTTTTACGGTTGTTATAGTACGACCATGAAAAGATTGTTGAAGTGTTATAATCTTGTATCTTTTTACCTCACCATCTTTTTCACCCCATTTACGAGCTATCTTTATCGCACCTTCATTAGCTTCTGCACCACTGTTTGCAAAGAAACATTGCATATCATAACCACTAGCTTCTACTACTTTTTGCCCAGCTTTAGCCTGTGGAGCTATATGATAAAGGTTAGATATATGTGTTATATTTGAGATTTGCTCACATATAGCTTCATTTACTTTTTTATTGGCATGACCAACACTAACAACACCTATACCAGATGTAAAATCTATATAGTTCTTACCATTGGCATCAACTAATCTTGCATTATCTCCACTTACAAACTCAACTTCAGCTCTTGCATAAGTTGGTAATATATACTTTTTATCTAATTGTTTTATATCCATTTTTTTCCTTTTTTAATTTTTGTCTGCCATTACACAGTTGCGACCACTATTTTTTGCCAAATATAACATCTTATCAACTTTTTTTATTAGTTTTTCAAAACTGTCATATCTTTTATATTCAGCAATACCAAAACTACAAGTAATGTGATTAACACCTTTAAAAGTGTGTAATTCTATAATCTTTCTTAATTTCTGAGCAAATCGTTCTGCATTTTTAAGGTCTAAACTTACAATAATCATAAACTCTTCACCACCCCATCTAGCAAATATATCTTCCTCTCTTATATGTTCAGATATAAGTTTGGTAAGCTCTGTTAAGACACTATCACCTATATCATGACCATAGGTATCATTTACTAGTTTAAAATGATCTATATCAAACATTATAAGAGAAAATTCTCTTTTTTGATTTAATTTTTCATTTAAAAAGAAATCAAATCGTTCTCTTGAATAAACACCAGTAAGATTATCATAATATGCCTTGTTCTCAAGTTCTTTTTTCTTCTTTAAATCATCTGTAACATCATAAAAAATAACTATAAAATCATTTGATTTTGAAAATCCATTTATCTCAATTTTAAAATATCTATTGCTACCATCTTGACTCTTCATTATTGCTATATGTTCTCTATCTTTAAAAGTATTTATATACTCTATCCAACTTTTATCGCCCATATTTTTTTGTAAATACCCATCTTCTTTTACAAAACGATCACATACACATTTACTACCTTGTTTTATAAACTCTCTTATACTATTTGCGGAGAAAAAATCTAAAAAAGCTTGATTCACATCTTTTATGATATCTCCATCTGTAACAAGTAAAATATCTTTTTGTGTATCTATAATATTTCTAATATATTTTTTGTACTCAATCTCTTCATATACAAAATAGATAACTAAGAAACCTAACAATATAGCTACAACTAACTCTTCAATGAAAGTTCTTAAAATTGTTCTATATAAATTATCTTCAACGAAAGTCATAATAAAACCTATTTTTTTACCAGTTATATCATTTAAAGGATTGAACATAGCTATATAATCTTTATCATTAGATGAAAATCTTATAACCTTTTTATCTGATATTGTTATATTATGTAAATTTATACTTTTTTTAAAATCAATATAATCTTTCGGTTTTGTATTACTTTTTAATTCATAAAAGAAATCATCTTTAAAAAAAACTTTTTCATATCTATCTTTTGTTGTTTGAGCAGTAGATACATTGTCTATATATTTTTTATCTACAAACAATATATTATCTATACCAAATAATTTTTTCATCTCCACATTAATAGCTTCAAATTCAATACCAAATTCATAACAACCAACAAATGAACCATCATAAAACAGTGGATATTGAAACCTATAGGTAGAAGCATATTCACCAACTTCAAAACCCTTTTGAGATTTAAAAGTAAGAAGCATATTCTTTAATGAATCTCTTTTGTTTATGATAAAATCATCATATTTGTCTAGTCGATGAAACCTCAATATAGATCTCCCATACTTGTCAAATATATGAAATGTACTAAACTCTGATAATTTTCTATTATTATAAAATGTTGTAAATTTTTCTCTTAATCTATATCTTATCTTATCTCTCTCTTTTAATGAAGAATCTCCTGCATCTCTTATGATATAAGCCATAGCACTTTCATTTTCATTATGATAAGCATCGTTTAACAATTCAAAAGAATTTACAGCCCCATTCAAACTTTTTTGAAAAGAATCTTCCAAATAATCATATTGAACTACAAGCTTATTGTTATACTGTGTAAAAAGATAAGATATAACCAATACCAAATATAACAAAAAAGAAAATATATATTTATACATAACCTTATTTTAACATAAAAACCTTTATAATTACTGTATGAAATTTTTAATTATATTACTCCTTTTTTACCATTGTGTTTTTGCTGAGACTATGTCTTTTGGTGCTATATCTACTGTTGATAAGACTTTAATGAAAAAAAAATTAAATCCACTGATAAAATATATATCAAAAACTATTGATAAGGATTTAGAATTTAAAACAGGATTTGATTATGATGATACTATAGAAAAATTCAGAAATGGTACTTATGATTTTGGATTTATTGGACCATCTCCATTTGTAATAGCTACAAATACATCTAAAAATAAACTTAAAATTATAGCTGGATTAGATAATAAAAATAATGGGAATTTCCATAGTGTTATAATAACAAGAAAAGATTCTAAAATCAATAAACTATCTGATTTAGAAGGTAAATCATTTGCATTTGGTTCACCAAAATCCACACTGTCATACTTTATGCCGATGTATCTTTTAAAGAAAAATTCTTTAGATACTAAATTATCCCATTTCGTTTTTTTAGGTAGCCATGATAAAGTTGCAAAATATATAATTATGGGAAAATATGATGCTGGTGGTATAAAAGCATCTGTTGCAAACAAGTATATAAAATATTTAAAAATTATACAAAAAACAGTAGATGTTCCAGATTTTATAATAGTTGCAAATCAAAATATACCAGATAAGATTATTAAAAAAATCAGAGATGCTTTATTGAAACCTGAAGCAACTAAAATAGCAAAAGCTATAAAAGCATCTGCTACAGGTTTTAGAATAAGAACATATGAAGATTATATAGAATTAAAAAAAATTATGTTAAAAGTTAATCCAAACTCTCTAAAATAACCTGATTTTCTTGATAACAAGCAGATTTTCCACTATAACTAACAAAAGATGAAGTAAGATTATTTACCCCTTTTGTTCCACTATATATTAATACACAGTCATCCCTTACATCATCACTTATTTTAACTTTTAACTCAACACTACCGTTATCACTAGATACCTTTATGCACTCATTTTCGAGATAACCTAATGATGAGTTTATATACACAAAATCATCACGCTTAAACTGTGAATTTAAAGATTTTGTACTTTTTGGTGTTATAAGATGCAACTTATGTTTATCTACTTTAGTTAAATCTATAGTATCTAAAAATTCAAACTCACTTATAGTTTGTTTTTTTTCTACAACATTTGAATTTTTAAAATGTTCAATATATGATTTTTCAGATTTTAACTCTATATCAAATTCATCACACAAAAATCTACTTAAATCATATTCACTTACACCAAATTCACTCTCTTTTACTTTAGGCATCTCTTTTAAACAGCTATAAGAGTAAGATGAACGGATGTCATTTTTTGATAAAAAATCTTTAGCAGGTATAACCAAATCAGCTATTTTACTTGTTTCATTTTCATAAAGTCCAAAATATATGATATTTTCAACTTTTGCTAATGACTTCTTAACCCTAGTAGTATCTGGCATCTGAGATAAAGGGTTTGCACCTTGTATAACTACACTTTTAAATTTATCAAACTCAGTATTAACCTTACATACTCTTTTTGCTTTCGTATAAAAAGGGGATGTTATACCATCTTTTGAGTTTCCAAGATAAGCAACTCCACATCCCTCTTTACCAAATAGTCCAAGATTAACCCCAAATGCATCTATAGCTCTCATAATATCTGCACCATCTCTATACTTTTGAATACCAACACCACAAACAATAGCTACTTTTTTATTTTCAACCAAAGCAAGTAAATCACCTATATCTCCTAGGCTAACATCTATCTTATCTAATGTTTTTTTAATCCTTATAGTCTGTGTAAGCTCATAAAAATCTTCATAATCTTCAGCAAATTCTTCTAAAAATTCAATATCACAACCACCCTCTATATATAAAAAACGACTAAGTAGCATTGCAAGATAAAAATCACCTCTAGGTTTTATCTGTATATGCAAATCTGCCATTTTTGCTATCTTTGTTTTTATAGGGTCTATCACTATAATTTTTTTATCTTTTAAAAGTGGAAGTATATGGCTGTTTGTTGTATGTGGGTTTCTCCCCCAAAATATAACAACTTCTGACTTTGCTATCTCAGATATTGGCATATTTATATTTTCACCCCTACCCTCTACAATACCAGCTTCACCTGCTCCATCACATAAACTACCATCTGTCAAAGTTGCACCAAATGAGCTAAAAAAATGTTCTATCACCTCTTGCATAAGACCAAAATTACCACTACCTTTATAGTAAAGTATATCTTTTGCATCTGAAGATTTTAAAATCTCTTTTAACTTGTTAAGTGCTTCATCTAAAGATATCTTAGCACCTTTATAAGTTGGTGTAGTTATCTGCTGATATTTTTCATAATGATGCAAATGTGGACATAAATCTCCACTTATAACACCATCATTATAAATCACATCACAAGCATCATAACAATCCAAGGGACAAGCTGTTTTCATTTTAACTCCACTTTTACAAGATTTGAAAATACTTTTGGAGACTTTATTATAATCTCTGCTTTATATTTAGATATATTTGTAACATCTGCTATCTTTACAACCCTAGTCAATTTATAATCTGTCTTTTTACCATCTATATACACAATTTTATCTGTTAAGTTTTCTAAATCAGTTCTATCGAGATAAATAGTAAGTTTTGCTTTAGATATATCTGCTACTTGAGCCAATAACATAGATGGAGAAACAACTTGACCCACTTTTACTTTTATAGAATAAAGCACAAAACCTTTGTTAATTAAACTTTTATCATTTATTGATTTTTTTAGTTGAGCTTTTCTTAACTCATAATCAGATATTTGAACCTTTAGGTTTAATATATCTTTTTGTGTATTTAAAAATAGATTTTCACTATTTATCAAGTCATAGAACTCTCTGTCTTTTTCAACAGATGACTTTATCTTAAGAGATTTTATCCTATCATAATTTTTTCTTTTTTTAACAAGACTAGATTCTACGTTTTTTAAGATTTTTTCATTTGTAATTATCTTTTTTTGTATAAACTCTATCTTTTTATTTAAAAGATTTAACTCTTTTTTATCTAACTCATCATCTATCTTTATATAAACCTCAGAACCTAGTTTTTTACCTAACAAATCTTCATCTATATCTAAAACCAAACCTGATACACTAGAACCGATATCTCTTAATTCATAAGGTTGAACTTTAGAATAATAAACTTCAGAAAATAAAAAAGTGGTCAATAGTGATACAAAAAATAATACTTTCAATCTTAGCACCTTTTTTTTGTAAAATTTTAACACAAATTTCATTTTATTTTGATATTATTTATAAAAGTAAATAAAAAAGGGTATATATGTCGGTACTAGATAATGTAGATGCAGCCACAAATCTTGCAAAAAATAATGAGCTTCAACTTTTAGTGTTTAGGGTTAGTGAGAAATCAGACTCAGCGTATTATGCTATAAATGTATTTAAAACAAGAGAGGTTGTTGAGTCAAAAAACCATTATATGACACAGATACCATCATCTCATAGATTACTAGAAGGAACTATCATCCTTCGTAATGTCCAAATACCTATTTTAAATCTTCCAGAATGGTTGGGAATTACACTAACAAGAGAAGAGGTAGAAAAATCAAATATACTTATATGTGATTTTAATGGTATTATCATAGGGCTTAGAATTATGTCAGCTTATAGAGTTCTAAAAAAGAACTGGAATGAGATGCATGCACCAGATAGTTACAGACTAAAAGATGATGGTGTAGTTATAAATGATACAAGACTTGAGGATGGTAGCTTATGTCTAGTTCTTGATTATGAAAAACTTCTAGCAGATACTATACCTCAAGCTATGGTTGATACAACTGAGCCTAAAAACTTAGATGTAAATTCTATACCAGAAAAATTAAAAAATGGAACTGTTTTAATTGCGGAAGATTCAAAAACAGCACAAAGACACCTTATACAAATCTTTAACAATGCAGATATAAATATGAAGTTATTTCATAATGGGAAAGAGCTTATAAACTATATAGATACATTAGGTGCAGAAGCAAAAAATATCCCAGCAATCATAACAGATATAGAGATGCCTGAAATGTCTGGTTTTACTGTTCTTCAAAAATTAAGAGCAAATCCCTACACTAAAAATACCCCAGTTATAGTAAACAGTTCAATGACTGGAGAAAACAATAAAAGAGAAGCTGAAGAGTTAGGTGCTACTGATTTTATAGATAAAACAAAAAGCCATGGCGTTATAGAGATGATTATAGAATGTATAAATAAAATGGAAGAAAATTAAAACTGACTAGTGTATAAAACGATGTAAAAACATCGTTTTATACATACTATCACTTATTCCTATTGGAAAAGTGATATAAGTACACCAGCTGCAACGGCTGAACCGATAACACCTGCAACATTTGGACCCATCGCATGCATAAGAAGCATATTACTTCTGTCATACTCCATACCAACTTTGTTTGATACACGAGCTGCCATAGGAACTGCTGAAACACCAGCTGAACCGATAAGTGGATTGATTTTATGTCCTGGAAATAAGTTCATAAGTTTTGCCATAAGTACACCTGCTGCTGTACCTACTGAGAAAGCAACAATACCTAAAACCATAATAAACATAGTATCTGGTACTAAGAACTGATCAGCTGCTAGTTTAGAACCAACACCAAGACCTAAGAAAATAGTAACAATGTTTATAAGTGCATTTTGTAAAGTATCATTAAGTCTCTCAACAACACCACTCTCTTTTAAGAAGTTACCAAACATAAATGCTCCAATAAGTGGAGTTGACTCTGGTAATACTAAGATAGCAAGAAGAAGAACTAAGATAGGGAAAACCAATTTCTCTAAACGAGATACATGACGAAGTGTAGTCATTTTGATTTTTCTTTCCTCTTCTGTTGTTAATGCTTTCATAATAGGAGGCTGGATAATTGGCACCATAGCCATATAACTATAAGATGCAACCGCAATAGCACCTAAAAGTTCAGGAGCAAGTTTAGTAGCTATAAAAATCGATGTCGGACCATCAGCTCCACCAATGATAGAAATCGCAGATGCTTGTTGTAAAGTAAAGTCAACAAAACCAGCTTGAGAAAGTGCAACTGCACCAACAAGTGTCCCAAAGATACCAAACTGAGCTGCACCACCAAGTAATGCTGTTTTAGGATTTGATAAAAGTGGACCAAAGTCTGTCATAGCACCAACACCCATAAAGATGATGATAGGGAACATCTCATTTGATAGACCCATATTGTATATAACACCTAAGAAACCATGCTCACCTGCTATACCTGCAACTGGGATATTGGCTAGTAACCCACCAAAAGCAATAGGTAAAAGCAATAAAGGCTCAAACCCTTTAGCAATAGCTAACCAAAAAAGTAAGAATGTTACAAAAATCATAATCACACGACCAAGACCTTTGTGAAAATCACTCATCTTTTCACCTTTGGCATTTAGCTCATCTGGATCTGGATTTACTAATGCAACAATACCTGTTGATTCTAAAAAGCCCTCTATCATCTCAGAGAATGGTTTACTTTGATAATTCTCCTCTTTATGAGTAGAAGCTTTTTCCATAGCTACAGCATTATGCTCGTTAGCAAAGGCACTATTTATGCTAAAAAGCATAAATAGTGCAAGTAATTTTAATAAAATAGCTTTCATTTAGATTATCCTATCTCAGCTACGATTTGACCTTCAACTACTTTATCATTAGTAGCAACATTTATAGATTTTACAACACCACCACGAGTAGCAACTACATCTATTTCCATTTTCATAGATTCTAAGATAAGGATAACATCACCCTCATTTACACTTTGACCTGGATTTGCAACTATTTTCCAAACATTACCTGGTAAAAGAGCTTTGATAGGTTCACTATCTCCACTTGTTGGAGCTGGAGTTGATTCAGCTGGAGCTGTACTTTCGCCATTTACTGCTGTAACTTGAATATCTGCATCACCCTCTGCAACTTGAACACTAAACTTCTCACCATTAACTACTACTGTATAATTTCCACTAGCCATATTTGAACTTCCTTCACAATCTTTTTTCATTTCTGATATTTTTCTAACATTTAACTCACCCTCACCTTTTAAGAAAGCTATACCTTTCTCTTGACAAGCAGCAGCAATAAAAATGTTTTCTTCACTAATCTCTAAACCTTCTTCTTTTAGCTTATCGATAGCATGTTGAAGAGATTTTGTTTCATCTGCATTTGCTAAATCTAATGCTTTTTCAGTTGTTGGCTCAAGATTTAATTTTTCAGATGCAATTTTTACTATCTCTGGATCTGGTGCAACTGGAGTTTTACCAAAGTAACCAAGTACCATTTTTCCATAACCTGGAGCTATAGCTTTCCATGGTCCTTGCATAACATTGTTAAGTGCTTGTTGGAAGTAGAACTGAGAAACTGGTGTCACAGATGTACCATAACCACCTTTTTCAACTACCTCTTGCATAGCTGCAATTACTTCAGGAAATTTATCTAAAATATCGTTATCTCTCATCATTTGAGTATTTGCTGTTAATGCTCCACCTGGCATTGGTGAAAATGGGATAACTGGAGAAACCATAGTAGCCTCAGGTGGCATAAAATAGTCACTTAAACAGTTTTGTAACTCTTTTTCATAAGTTAAGATATCACCTATTTCTAAACCACCAAGGTCATAATCCATACCTTTAGTAGCATGAAGCATTGTAAGAATATCTGGTTGAGAAGTACCACCACTTACAGGAGAAGCAGCCATATCTATACCATCTATACCAGCCTCTAATGCTGCCATATATGCAGATACAGAAACACCAGCAGTTTCGTGAGTATGAAGTCTTAAATGTGTATCTTTTCCAACCATCTTACGAGCCATTTTGATAGTCTCATAAACTTTTTGAGGATTAGAAGTACCAGAAGCATCTTTAAAACAAATACTATCATAAGGGATACTACTATCTAAAATCTCACGAAGAGTCTTTTTATAAAAATCAACACCGTGAGCACCAACACATCCTGGTGGTAAATCCATCATAGTTACAACAACTTCGTGTTTTAAACCATGATGAGCAATCCTTTCACCAGAATACTTTAAATTTTCAACATCATTTAAAGCATCAAAATTACGAATAGTAGTAGTACCATGCTTTTTAAATAATTTTGCATGTAAATCGATAAGCTCTTTTGAACCAGTATCTAACATAACTGTATTTACACCACGAGCTAGTGTTTGAAGGTTTGCATCTGGTCCAACTATCTCACGGAATTTATCCATCATCTCAAATGCATCTTCTCTTAAGTAAAAGTATAATGATTGAAATCTTGCTCCACCACCAAACTCAAAGTGATTTATTCCAGCTTTTTTAGCTGCCTCTACTGCTGGAAAAAAATCATCCATTAGTACACGACCACCAAAAACTGACTGGAAACCATCTCTAAAAGTAGTATCCATTATATCTATAAATTTTTTAGCCATATTAATCCTTAACTTTGTCTATGATGAGCTATTGCTGCTGTAATAGCTGCAATGACTTTTTTATTATCTTGCTTATTTGCCACTGGAGGATTGATATCTACCTGTGGTTCGGGAAAATATTTATGTACTATTTTTGACATCATATTCATCATGAATATAAGGACAATAAGAAACATAAAAACAGTTCCCATACCTAGCACCATAAATTTAAAACCCTCTAGTATGAGGTTAGTCTCCATAAATCTACCTTTATTCTGTAATTTGCCCTCAAGTATAGTATAAAATAGTTTAAAAAAAATTTTAACTCTTTATTATATTTTTAAAACTAATTTATTTGTTACTATTTTGTCAGTATAATGCAAATCTAAAATTTAAATGAAGGTAATTTTATGTCAGATATTGTTAAAAAGTTTTCACTTATAAATACACTTGAGGGTTATTCTTATCTAATACTACTTTTTATAGCTATGCCTCTAAAATACATAATGGGATTTGCTATAGCTGTAAAAATAGCAGGTATGATTCATGGAACATTGTTTATAGCATTAGTAATACTTATGTATTTATCTTATAAAGAGGTTAAATGGGAATTTAAAGAGAACATTGTTTTTTTTATAGCTTCACTAATACCTTTTGGTACTTTTTTTACAAAAAAGAGGATTCAAAGCTATTTTTAGATATCATCTCACTTAAAATTATAATAAAAGGTACTCTTGATGATAGCTGGAATGTATGAACAAGATTTTTTAGCGTATGTTATCTTTGGTCTTATTTTAAACTTTGTTTTTTCTATAATGTTTGGTGTATATCTAACTAAAAATATAGGTATGCAAGAGATGATAACTTCTAAAGGTGATAAACAACAATCTTTTTTAGTTAGTATAAGTTTACTAATACCTTTTGCAAAAATGTTAATCACCTTATATAGAGTAGCAATACTTCAAATATACTTTCTAAATAAAGGATATTCTCATAAAGAATTTTGGATATATATGACTCACAATAGAGACTAATCTCCTCTATAAAAGATCATACAATTTCTTAAAACTTTATCTTTGTGTAATCCTTTTTTTAAAAAAGAGGCCTTTTTTTGGGCTTTGTCTAGTTTATACCCATATATCTCATCTTTAAGATATTTTTCTTTTACAGCTATGCCATTATCTACCAATATCTCAGATAATGTTTTTAAACCTTTAGCATGAATCAGACATTTTCCATCTTTAAACGTTATATGGTACATTTGAAATATCTTTAAAAGAGAAGCGGATAAATGCTTAAGTAATGGATTTTGTATATAAAATTTATCGATATGTTCTTTACAAACGGATGACACAGAAGGACTTCTATAAACATCTTCTAAGGTAGCTATACCATACGGCCTACAAATAAATGAGTAATTCTTATATGTAAACTGTTGAAAATCATTTGAATATACATTTCTTAATATAGCTAAAGTTGGTTCCTTTGCTTCTAAAAAATTTGTTATCAACAAAACTATGAAAATAAATTTATAAAACATGTTATAATTATAGCATGAATGACTTCAAATTAAAACTAATACTTAGTATACTAGGTGGTGTGGTTTTTGCACTGATATTTATACTACTTGCATTTATTGTTTAATAAACTAT
>JAMOQV010000239.1 GCA_027068615.1 Helicobacteraceae bacterium
ATAAATTAACAAATTATTTATTGGACCTCTTGCATAACCTCTTAAATCTAAAGTTATAGCAAAAATCACCTTATCGCCTCATCAGCTTCTAATGTAGCAGCTTTCCATGCTGGAATGATGTTGGCAGCAATATAGACTGGGATGGTTATAAAAAATATTAATGCCAATACCCCACCATCTAAAACAAATGGTAAATCAAAAGATGGTTTCATTACAGAATAACCTATAAAAAGTTCTCTTAATAGTGGGGCTTGTAAAACAAAAACATAATTTAAAGCTAAAGTTACCCCGAGAAGATAAGCTAATCCTGAAATGATAAAACTTTCTAAAAATTTTACCTTAAGTACATCATCTATTTTCCATCCAACAGCTTTAAGAATCCCTATTTCATACTTTTCTTCACTGCTTAATCCACTTGCTTTATCATAAATAATTATAAAAAAAGTAAAGATTGAAACAATAAAAAGTGCTAAAAAAAGACCACTTTTATAATTGAAAATATTTGTATAACTACTCTTTAAATCATCTTTGGTTATAACACGGGTATCAGGATAAATCTCTTTTATCTTTTTAGCGATAGTAGCTACTTCATGATGGTTTGCAACCTTAACAATGATATCCGTGGCACTTTTAGCATCCATTCCAAATATTTCTCGAAGCAAATCATTATCCATCACAATAATATCATTACTTTCCAATGATGTTATAGGTTTAAAAGTGCCTACAATTTTTACTTTTTTAAGCATACCATCTGGCTTTACAAAATAAAAATAATCATTAAAAAAGATTTTTTTTAACTCTTTTGAAACTCCAATCCCAATAACCATACCATCTTCATTACTAAATTTATCTGAAAATTTATCAACAACAGTATCTAAGCTTTTTTTATACCCTTTATAAAAACTCTCTACTCCCATAATGCTAAAATTTACCCCTAATGTTGGTAAATAGTAATATCCCCAAACTCTAGGAATTGCATCTGTTACACCAAATAACTTACCAATCTCTTCGCTTCTACTTACATCTATCTGGGTTTGTCTTCCAGCAATAATACGCTGAATTGTAATATCTGGCAAAGAGTTCAATGTGGTAAACATCTCACTTTTTAAAGAGTTTGTAATCATAAATACAGAAGATAAAATAGATATCAAAAAAGTAAATACAATAAATATAAATAGATTTTTACTACCTCTTCTTATCAATGAGCTTAGAGCAAAAGCTAACATATACTTCATTTTATAACTATCTTAGAGGGTAAATTATCACCTTTAAAAGCAGGATGATAGGTAAATGTTGAGGGAAAATAATCTAGCATTTCAGGACCTTCATTAAATGAAGAATAAACATCACTTAAAGATCTAAACCTAACAAATCGTGCTTCAGTAGCTAAACTCAAATCTGGAAGAGCTATTTGTTTAACAAAACTCTTCTTTATTTTAATCTCTTTTAAGGTTATACTCTTTGAAGAGCTGAAGTAAATCAACTCTCCAACTAGAGTAAAAAGGAGAAAAAAAAAGAAAAAATAAAATTCTTTTATGTGTTTTGTCATCTTACATTATGTTTTAAATACTTGCAATTCACTATTTAATTTATCTGAATTATCTTTAAGTTCATCTACTTTTTCAACTATTTTTTGAACTTTATCATAGTTATTAGTGGTTAAGCCTTCTATGATTTGTATCTCATCCACTAAGCTATCAAGTTTTTTGATGTTGTCATTTAGATTATCAGATGAAATTTCAGATAATCTACTAGTTTCATGCATAATGCCATTTGTTGCAGATAAAACATTAAAAACCTCTTTTGAAATATCATTTAAATGTTCAATATTTTTTGCATTATTGCTCATATTTTCACTTGTATCATTTACGGACTGAACAACAACATTGACTGTACCATGAATCTCCGTTAATGATTTTTGTGTTCTTTCAGCTAGTTTTCTTACTTCATCTGCAACAACAGCAAACCCGCGACCATGTTCCCCTGCACGAGCTGCTTCTATGGCAGCATTTAATGCCAATAGATTTGTCTGATCTGCAATATCTGATATAACAGTCAATACATTTTTGATCTCTTCTGTAGATTGTGTAAGTTCTTGAAGTTTAGATGACATCTCATTCTCAGCTTCCACGGTACTTTCTATCTCATCTATAAATTGTTGAATTTTCATCTCAGCATTTCGTAAATCTTTTGAAACATTTTCTACTTGATTTTTTGCTTTTATGGTGTTGTCATTTGCATCATGTAAAGCTACTTTTACAGAACTACTCTCACTTGTAATCTGTTCAATAGATCTATGTTGTTTTTCTGATATTTCATTGAGCTCACCTGTAACACTATGTGCATCTTTTATCGTTGCTATTGTACCATTTGCACTATCTTTTGCTGTACTAAGTATCTCTCTTAAAGATGTAACAAACTTAGCAAAAATCTCTTTTTGTGCATTGTCTGCTTTTATATCAAAACTAAAGTCATATTCTCTAGCCATTTTATCGATATATGTTGCTATTTGCATAGAGCTTATATGCTCTTTCATAATAAGATAGATAATATAAACTAAAACAATGGTTTCCAAAACAACAAAAGCAGCATGTAAAAATGTTATATCCCATCCACATCCATAGTTAAACAAGATGATTTTTGTATTACCAATTGATACATTTGAATATTGCAAATATGTAAAAAGAAGATGATGCACTGCAATGGTTAAAGCACTTGCAATAACCGGTAGAACATCTTTATATAGAGTCAAAAATGCAAGTAAAGCAAAGATGCCAAAGTGCATCTCTATTCGACCAAAATGTTGTTGAATCATTATGATAGGAAAACCCATAATCAAAATACCTATCAAAACTCTTGATATTTGTGTTCCTTTAAAAAATTTATATATTAAAAATGCCATTGCTGTTAAAACTCCACCACCAGCAATCCCTAAGACATAAGTAT
>JAMOQV010000240.1 GCA_027068615.1 Helicobacteraceae bacterium
GTTGCCCTATATTTGTGTGTTTTTATTGTCGAACTCAGGTTAAAAGGATATATTTGAAAACAGATTCACAAGAGTACAAAGAAAAAAAAGCATATTTTGAAAAAATCATCACACTTTATGGTAGAAATGTAGTTATAGAAGTTTTACAAGACAAAGATATAGAGGTTCATAAACTTCATCTTGCATCATCAAACAAAACAGATGGAGCTATAAAAACTATACTCTCACTTGCAAAAAAAAGAGATATAACCATAACTTACCATGAGAAAAATTCACTAAGTCGCATCAGTAAAAATGCAAAACAAGACCAAGGTGTAGCTATAGACATCATCTCAAAAACATATAGTAATGCATCTGAGATAAAAGATATGGATAGTTTCAAGCTTATCGCACTAGATGGCATACATAACCCTCAAAACTTAGGTATGATTATCCGTTCTTGTGCAGCTGGTTATGTAGATGGCATCATACTTCCTAAGAAAAACTCTGCAAAAATATCTCCGCTTGTAGTAAAAGCAAGTGCTGGAACACTTTTTAAACTACCTATATACTACTGTAACTCTTTAGAAGATGTTTTAGCTGATTTAAAAGATGTAGATATATATGCACTCTCATCACATGCAAAACATACCATATATGATGTAAAACCATCTAAAAAATCTATATTTATTTTAGGAAATGAGAGTGATGGTGTAAGTAAAGAGGTACAAAACCTTTGCAATGAGAGCATCTCAATCCCTATGCAAAGGGGAGTTGAGTCTTTAAATGTTGCAGTTACTGCTTCACTTTTAGCATTTATAAGATAGTTTTATACAAGATTCAACAGTTGTTTCATCTGAAATGATATACTCAATACCTTTAGGTAAAGCCTTTGCAGTGGTTTTACCTATAACTATAACTTTATGAGTTTTATCTATAGTATGAGTTTTTAAAAAACATTTTACACTTGATGGCGAAGTAAATATAAGACAAGAGTTATCCTCAACCTCACACTCCACAATCTCTTTTGAGCAATCACTCTCATAAACTACGATTTCATCTATATCATATCCATCATCATTGCAAACTTTTACAAACTCAGATGCAACAATCCTAGCACGAAGATAAAGCCACTTTGTAGTTTTTGGAAAGTGTTTAATCTTATCAACCAAAGTATCTCCATAACCACTCCCTATATCTAAAACACAACCACCTAACTTTTCATAAGAGATGGCACTTTGTTTAGAGATGCATAAAGCTTTTTTAGTTAAAAATTTACTTTTATCATACTGTCTTAAAGCCTCACTAGCTTGTTTGGAAGTGATGATAAGATAATCATAATCATCAAAATTTATATTTGGTTTGAAAAAATTGATACTAAGAGAGTTGATGCTTATAGCATCTTTGTGTGATGAGATTGAGAAAAGGTATGTTTTCATTTTTTCAAAACCTCATTACTAAAATCAACAAAATTATCTATCATTAGTCTAAATATTTAAACTTATCTTTTGTGTACTATAATTATGTATTAAAGCTTGAATAATATTTTGATAAGATATACCTATATCATCTGCTCTTTGTTTCACATAATCTAAATCAGATTTTTTTATATCTATACTTATCTTCTTTTTTTCATTATTATACTCTAATGTTTGACTTGCCATTAACTTTATCTGCTTATTATCAAAAGAAACTTTTTCAATTTTATTTGATTCAATAGCATCTAATAATTCTAGTTCATCTTTATCATATAACATAATCAATCCTTTTTATATATCTTATTCAATTTTCTACTTGGAATAATATTTTTTAGAAAAATATAATCAGTATCTATGACATAAGGAACATAATGTATATAGCCATTTATAGAGATTACATATATAAATTGATTTGGATATTTGTCACTCTGAGGATGTTTGTAATTATCTATAATTCCATTGTTTGCTAAGATTTCAACAACATCATTAAAACTAACACCTCTTGTAGATTTTAATATACTATTTTTATCTTCATTCCATTTATACATTACATCTCTTTTAGTAATTATATAGTATATTTTTTAAGTCTAAATTAAAAGGTATAGATTATCTATACCTTTTAAAACTTATTCCCACTCAATAGTTGCTGGTGGTTTAGAAGATATATCATAAACAACACGGTTAATTCCATCAACCTCATTTATAATTCTTCTGCTTATTCTCTCTAGTAAATCGTGTGGTAAGTGTGCAAATGTAGCTGTCATACCATCAACAGCTTCAACAACTCTTACACAAACAGTGTTATCGTAAGTACGGTTATCACCCATAACACCAACTGATTTTACATTTAGTAAAACTGCAAATGCTTGCCAAGTTTTTGCATAGTATCCACTAGCTTTTAACTCATCTAGTAAAATTACATCAGCTTCACGAAGTAAGTCTAAATCTGGAACATTTACATCTCCCATAATTCTTATCGCAAGACCAGGTCCAGGGAATGGATGACGGTTTATCATCTCTGCTGGTAAGCCTAATTCTAATCCTATCTTTCTAACTTCATCTTTAAAAAGCTCTCTTAAAGGCTCGATAAGTTCAAAATCCATCCAATCAGGTAAACCACCAACATTATGGTGAGATTTTATAACTTCAGATGGTCCATTTACACTTATAGACTCGATAACATCAGGGTAAAGTGTACCTTGTGCTAGAAACTTAATGCCATCGTGTTTTTTAGCTTCTTTCTCAAACACCTCTATAAAAGTATGACCTATAATTTTTCTTTTCTCTTCTGGATTTGTAACACCAGCCAAACGACTTAAGAAAAGCTCACTAGCATCTGCAACAACTAAAGGTGCTTTTAGGTTGATTTTAAACACCTCTTCAACTTGTTGTCTCTCACCTTTTCTTAAAAGTCCATTATCAACAAATACTGGTATAAGTTGATCACCAATCGCTTCATAAAGCATAGCAGCAACAACACTACTATCTACCCCACCACTTAAACCACAAAGAACTTTACCATCTCCAACTTTTTCACGGATAGATTTGATTTGCTCTTTTAGAAAATGCTCCATTTTCCATTTTTCAGTTACACCACAGATATTTTTTGCAAAATTTCTAAGCATCAAGTAACCCTCTTCTGAGTGTTGCACTTCTGGGTGGTATTGCATAGCATATACTCTTTTTTCTTCATTTGCGATAGCTGCATAAGGAGAGTTTGCACTTGTAGCGATAGGGCTAAAACCTTCAGGAAGAGTATCTACTTTATCACTATGACTCATCCAAACGATGCGATTGTCTTCACAATCTGCTAAAAGTGGAGAATTACTCTCTATTTTTAATTCTGCTTTTCCATACTCATGATGGTCAGAACGGATTACACTTCCACCAAAGTCAACTGCAATTCTTTGCATACCATAACAGATACCCAAAACTGGAATACCCATAGAGTAAACACCTTTGTCAACCTCATAAGCATCTTCATTATAAACAGAAGATGGACCACCACTTAAGATGATACCTTTAGGATTTTTTGCTTTTATATCTTCTATAGAAGTATGATATGGAAGAATTTCACAATAAATCTTATCTTCACGAAGACGACGAGCTATAAGTTGAGTGTACTGAGAACCAAAGTCTAAAACTATGATGCTTACATTTGTCATTTAGATACCTTTAAAAATATATATGTTTTAAAAGAATACTATAAATAAGATTAATTCTCCATTTATAGTAAATTAATTACTTAATGTTACAATTAATATAAAATGTTATTAAAAAAAGCATAATTAATCTTAATTGCTGTGATAATGTATTAGAATACACTTTGTCACTAAGATTAAATTTTAGTAAAATAGGAGAAATAAGATGAAATTAAACAAACTGATGATGTCTGTTGCGGCATTAAGCTTTGTTAGTGCTGGATTATTTGCAGGCACTTCAAACATGAATGTAGAAAAAATGTTTGAAAAAGAGTGTCAAGGGTGTCATGGTCCAAACCATGAAGGTGGAGTTGGTGCAGACCTAAGACCAAGTGCAATTGCTAGAAAAAATTCTCAAATGCTTGCTGAGACTATCTTAAATGGTCGTCCAGGTACAGCAATGCCTCAATTTAAAGAGAAGTTTAGCAAAGCTGATGCAGATAAGATGGTTGACTATATACAACATTTTAAAGGTAAGAAGATTGAAGTTCTTACTTTAGAAAATGTAAAGGCTGGTTGGAAAAAACTAAATGATAGAATGAAGTTCTTAAAAAAATATCCACATGCTGTAGATGTTAAGAAAAATACAGATATCTGTTTCGTAACTGAAAGAGATGCTGCTCGTGTTGTTTTTATAGATGGTACAAGTGGTAAAGTTTTATCTAGACATCCAGCTGGTTTTGCAGTGCATGTTACTGTTACAAACAAAAGACAACCTCGTTATGCTTACTCAATATCTCGTTCAGGTTTAGTAACTATGTTCGATTTAAATACACCGGGTCAACAAAAAATTGCTGAAGTTCAAGTTGGTTCAGATTCTCGTGGTCTAGCAGTTTCTCCAGATGGTAAATACTTAATGGCTGGTAACTATGTACCAGGTGGTGCTATACTTATGGATGCTATGACATTAGAGCCTTTAAAAGTTTATCCAACATCAAGTGTTATAGATACTGAAGGAAACATTGGTTCATCTCGTGTAGCTGGTATTTACGATACTCCATATGGTCCATACATTGCATTTGCTCTTAAAGATGCTGGACATGTTTATATCGTTGATTATTCTAAACCTAATTTTCCAATTGTAGGAGATATCCCAAATATTGGTAAAATTCTACATGATGGATTTGAAAATGAAGGTAAAGAGATGGGTCGTTACATAATGCAAGCATCACAAGGTAGTGATGTTATGGGTGTAATTGACTTTAAAACTAAATCTTTAGTTGCTAAAGTATATACAGGTCCAGGTACTAAACCACATCCAGGTCAAGGTTCATCTTGGTACAATGATAGATATGGTCAACTTTATGCTACAAACAGTATGAATGTTGGTGATGTTGTTATTTGGGATAGCGAATGGAATGTTGTTAAGAATGTAGCTACTGCAGGTGGTGGTTTATTTGTTGGTACAAGTGAACATACACCATTTATTTGGTCAGATTGTGTTCTTGGTGGACCAGCAAACTGGAATAAAATTTATTTAATCAATAAGCAAACTCTTGAAACAGATAGAATTTTAACAGTTGGTACTAAAAGAGGTACTATCATTGATCCTGTAACACATAAAACACTTTATAGCTGGAAAGTTCCAACGGTAAAAGATAAAAAAGGTCATATTGTAGTTCCTCGTATATTACATGCAGAACCTGCAAATCACGGTCACTGGACAATGGTTTCAGAATGGAATGCTGGTCGTATTGGTATATATGAAGCAAAAACTGGTAAATTTGTTAAATACATCAAAGGTTTAACAACTCCAACTTTTACTTACTCTATTGAGCATAGACAAACTATTCCTGGTGCTTAATATTTTTATTCTCTTCCTCTATGGAAGAGGATGATATAAAAAAATCTCGTAAGGCTTTATTTATGAAAATCATTTTTCTGTTTTTCCTTTTAATCTCTTCACTTTTGTCTGCAAAATATCTAACAAATGAATCTTGTAAAGAGTGTCATGAAGATATATATTATGAGTACCAAACTTCATTTCATTCAAAAACATACTTTAATGATGAATTGCATAGAAAAGTGGCGAATGCAGTAAGTAAAAAAACCTATGATTGTGGTTCATGTCATATGCCAGGTGCTTCAAATCTAAAAGCCTTAGAAACTGGTAAAGAACGACCTAGTAAGCTAAGTGAAGAGCAAACAGATGCTATTAGCTGTTTTTATTGTCATCAGATTGGGTATGTAAAACAAGCTCATAAAAAAAATATAACTTATATATCTAAAAAACCAGAAGGTTATAAACCCTCAATGTTTGGTTCTTTAGAAGATCCAGATGATAGCGATAAACACGAGATGCTAAATAATCCAATTTATAAAAAAAATGCTTGTTTAGGTTGCCATTCGCATAAAAGAAACTCTCATGATGTTTTAATCTTTAATGCAATGGAAGATAATCAAGATAGCACAGAATGTATAAAATGTCATATGCCATATACTACAGGAGGAGTTGAAAAAACCAATAAAAGAGGTAGATTAGAGCATAGAGAACATACTTTTTCTGGTATTCACAATATGGATATGAGAAAAAAAGGTATAGATATTTTTGTAGATACTACAGATAACACTATAGATATAACACTTAAAAATAAAATGCCTCATCCTCTTATTATTCAAGCATCAAGGTTAAAATATCTTGATATTACAATACAAAGAGATGGTAAAGTTATTTGGAAAAATTTTAAAAATTCCCCTATGGAAGATAAAAAAGGTACTTTTGTAATAGAATTTGTTGATGAAAATAATAAATTTGTATCAATTCCTGCTTTTGCTTATGCAAGAGGATTTGTAAATAATCTTAAAGGTAAAGAGATTAAAACTCTTCAATATAAAGTACCACAAATAAAAAAAGGTGATACAATAAGAGTAGCTATGTATGTTATCTTAGCAAAACCGAGTTGTTCAGATGAATTGGATTTAAAAGATAAAGAGCTAACAACACCTTTATTACTTAAAGAAGTGATTTATAAAAAGTAAGAAAAATAAAATAGTTTGAGTTTTTTATTTATTTTTAGATTTTTTTGCTAAAATAAAAAATTATATTAAACTCAAATTACGCAATAGGAATTTTTTCTTCTTATTGTATGATTTAGGTTAAAAGGTTATTATGAAAAAAATATATTTACTCATTTTATTTTTATTGGCAATATCTATTCAGGCAGATAAGCTTGATGGAAAAAAAGTTTTTGAAACTTACTGTTGGGGTTGTCATCACCAAACAGCTATGGCATTTGGTCCATCTTTTAGTGAAATAGCATCTAAAAGAACTAAAGATGAGATACAAGCTTATGTAATCTCTCCAAAATCAATGTATAAATCATTTGGCTATAAAAGAACAGTTATGACTCAACTACATCTAAATGATGATGAGTTAGATGCTATATCTAACTATGTACTAAAACAAAAAGGAAAATAATGTTTAGACTATCTAACCTCATATCTTCTGTTATAGAAGATAAGAAAGAGCGTTCTTTGGACGGTAGCATAGCTATCTGGAACTTTACAAATAGATGCAATCTATCATGTCTTCATTGTTATTCAAAATCTACACTAGATGAAGTAGATACACTAACAACTCCACAGATTAAAAAAACCATACTTCAGATGAAAAAAAATGGTGTAAAATTTATCATATTTTCAGGTGGTGAGCCATTAACAAGAAAAGATTTATTTGAAATAGCTGAATTTTGTAAAGAAAATGGCATCATAACTTACTTATCTAGTAATGGACTATACTTTACAAAATCAAACATTAAAAAAATTACAGATACTTTTAACTATGTTGGAGTAAGTATAGATGGAGATAAAAAAACTCACGATTATTTTCGTGGACTAAAAGGTGCTTTTGATGAGACTCTAAAAGCTGTACTTTTAGCTAATGAAACTGGTGCAAAAGTTGGGATTAGATTTACTATGACAAAAGATACTATAAATTCTTTAGAATATATCTTTAACTTAGCAGAAAAACACAATATCCCTAAGATATATGTATCGCATCTTGTTTATTCTGGTCGTGGACTAGATAATCTAAATATGGACTTAACAAAAGAAGAGCGAAGAAAAGCTGTTGAGTTTATACTAGATAAAGCATTTTATTATTATGAAAACAACATCGATATTGAGATAGTAACGGGCAATATGGAGATGGATGCTGTTTTATTTTTAAATAAATTTTCTTCAAAATATCCACATTTAAAAGATAAAATGAGAAAAAGACTGGTAAAATGGGGTGGTAATTCAGCAGGTAGAAAACTTCTAAATATAAATAGCGAGGGGGATGTTAGACCTGATCCATTTTTCCCTGTAACTGTTGGAAATATTATAGAACAAGATTTTAGCGATATTTGGCAAAATGGGGAACTTTTAGATAAGTTAAGAGTTCATCCACGAAACCAAATCAAGGGTATTTGTTCAGAATGTAAACAGATAGATATATGTAACGGTGGTTCTCGTGCTAGAGCTTATGCTGTTAGTGGAGATTTATGGGAGCAAGACCCATCTTGCTACTTAATTAAAGATGAAAGAGAGAATATCTAATGATAAAAAAAGTATTTTTAAGTATAGGTTTAATAGTTACTTTTTGTAATCAACTAAATGCAAGTGATGAGAAAATTTTTGTAGTTGAGAGAGAGAGCAGTTCTTTAGCAGTTATAGTAGATGATTTACCAAAATCACATATGACTGGTATGCACAATATGAACCATGGTGTTGTAAAGTTTTATAAAAATGATGGTTATCTTATAAGCCGTGATGGCTATATAGTAAAGTTTGATCCAAGAACAGAAAAAAAACTAAAAGAGTATAAAACAAGTAAAAGTGCCATAGGTTTTGTTATAAATGAGAACTATGTAGCTGTTGCTAACTATGATGATAAAAGTGTAGATATTTTAGATAGAGATTTAAATCCTATTAAAAAATTTGTAACTAATTCTAAAAATGTTGGTATAAAGATTTATAAAAACTATCTTATATTTTCAGAAATGGATAATGATAAAATAACTGTTTTAAAAGATGAAAATTTAGGAAAAGGTCTTCCAAAATTTAAAATTTATAAAGAGTTTGAAAATGTTGGAGTTATGCCATTTGATGCTATGATAAAAAACAATCTTTATATTGCTGGATTTTTTCAAAGTAAATTTTTTGGTGTAGTAAATTTAGATACTATGAAATATAAAAAGATAGATATTTTACTAGAAGACAGAAAACCTGTTCTTAAAGTTCCACATTTTGGTTTTTGGTCTATAGGAAAAGAAAAGGTATTTATCCCTGCTGTTGGAGATAATAAAGTTTTAGTATATACACCAGATTTCAAATTTATAAAAAATATAAAGACAGAAGGTTTACCAGTTTTTACATCTCTTTCGCCTGATAAAAAGTACCTTTGTGTAACTTTTAGTGGTAAAAAATTTCCAGTTATACAAATCATAGATACAAAAACTCTAAAAATTATAAAAAGATTTAAGTTTGATGGTAAAGTTTTACATATTCGTTGGTCAAATTTATATCCTAAACTTTATGTATCAGTAAATGATGCAAATAAAGTTGCAGTGATAAATACAAAACGATGGTTTCTAAAAAGAGAGATACTTCAAATCAAAAAACCATCGGGTATATTTATTTTTAAAGAGGCTAAATAATGTCTAAAGTTTACTTAACAGGTGCAGGTCCAGGAGACATAGAGCTTTTAACTATGAAAGCTCATAGAGTTATAAAAGAGGCTGATGTTATCATATATGACCGTTTAGCCAATCCAGATATGCTAGATATGGCAAAAGATGGATGTGAATTTGTTTATGTTGGAAAAGAGGATGGAAGACACACTCTTCCTCAAGATGAGATAAACGAAGTTATCTATCAAAATGCACTTAAACACGATGTAGTTGTTCGCCTAAAAGGTGGAGACCCATTTGTTTTTGGTCGTGGTGGTGAAGAGGGAAGTTATCTTGCTAAAAGAGATATAAAATTTGAAATCATCCCAGGGATTACCTCTGCTATAAGTGTTCCAGCTTATGCTGGAATACCAGTTACACATCGTGGTATAGCTGTTAGTTTTAGAGTAGTAACAGGTCATGAATCGCCAAATAAAAAAGAATCTCAAATCCCATGGGAAAACTTTAAAACAAACGATACTATTATCTTTTTAATGGGGCTTCACAACCTATCTAAAATATCTTCAAAACTTATGGAGATTGGAAAACCAAAAGACTACCCTTGTGCTGTTATATCAAAAGGTACAACAGAAGAACAAAGTGTAGTTGTTGGCACTCTTGAAGATATAGTAGAAAAATCAAAAGGTGTTCCAACTCCTGCCCTTATAGTTGTTGGAGAGGTTGTAAAACTAAGAGAGCAGTTAAACTGGTTTAGTAGTTAGAAAGATTATAATCATCCCATAACTTTATAGCATCTAAGTTTCCATTATCTATCGCTTTTTTAGCATAGATTTTGGCATCTTTTAAATCATCTTTTTGAGTGTATATCTCTGCTAAAAGATAGTTTGCTTGTGTATCTCCATCTTTTGCATTTACTTTTAGCCACTCTATCGCTTTATCAAACTTTAATAGTTGCATATAGATTTTACCGACATTATCTATTGCTTTTTTATACCCTGCTTTAGCAGAAGCATCTAAAAGCTTAGCACTCATAGAGACATTTTGCTCAACTCCATCTCCTAGATAATACATAAGAGCAAGATTATAACTAGCTTCAGAATGATTACTATCAGATGCTTTACTAAGATACTCAAAAGCTTTTGTTTTATCTTGCTTTACATCTATCCCTAAAAGATAATTCATACCTTTTTTAAAATCATTCTCACTATTTGCATACCCTATAGATATAACTAAAAACAATGTAACTAAAAGTTTCATTTATAACTCCTATTTTAAAGTATATTTATGTTATTTATTATATCATATAAATAACATTATAACGGTAAGGGAAAATAGATATGAAAAAGATTTTAAAACTTGGTTTAGTTGGTTGTGTGGCTGGTATTTTAATGAGTGGTTGTGCTGGTAGTTATCTAAATACTAGTCATTCTAATAATAATGTAGGTGATGAATATATCTATATAAAGAAAGATATAGCAACTAAAAAGATGCATAATCTTATAATGCAAGCAGGTAAAAAAAATGGTTGGAGAATGACTGAATTCAAAGAAAATGAAGTTATTGCAGAAAATTTATCAGATAAAGATGAAGAAGCAGTTACTATATACTTTACAGATAAGTATTTTTTTACAAGACCTAAAAATGATGATTTGATAGAAGCTATACAAGAGGCTTTAGAAGATTAATGAACTTTTTTAAGTATATTCATGCAGTTGGAACAGGTGTTAAAGGAAATCGTGATTTAAGTTTTGATGAGAGTGTTGATATGATGACACAGATGCTAGATCAAAGCATTCCGAGTGAGCAAATATCTGCATTTTTACTTGGCTGGAGACTTAAACCTGAAACTACTGATGAGTTTCGTGGTGCGATTAGTGCCTGTGATAAGTATATACAAAAAACAGATATTGCTAACTCTATAGAGTTAGGCTATCCGTTTGATGGTAAGGTTAAAAACCCATATATATTTCCATTGGTTGCAAAAGTTATAAAATCTAAAGATTTAAATTTAGTTCTTACAGGTGATAACTTGCAACCATCAAAAGGTGGTATAACCATAAAAGATATATCAAAATCTATAAAATTTGACTCAAATATACACTATTTTGATAGATCTATATTTTTTAAACAGATGCATAACTTAACAGATGTTAGAAATAAACTTGGACTAAGAACAGCATTTAACACCATTGAAAAATTACCACATGTAGCAAATAGTAACTATGCTATAACTGGTGTTTTTCATAAACCTTATGTTAAAAAATATATAGAGATTTTTTCAGATAGATATAAAAGGTTTGCTCTTTTGCAAGGCAACGAGGGTACACCTGAACTTTTTTCCAAAGGGAGACTTTGGATAAGTGCTGATGATAAAGTTGATGAGTATATAATAGACCCTAAACATTATGGGATTGACTATACAAAATCATGGGAATCTATATCTTATGAAGAGTCAATAGCTCAACTTGAAAATCCAACTAAAGAGTTTGTAAAACTAGCAAAGTTAAATGGAGCTATATATCTTTTTGTGGTAAATCAAGCAAAAAGTATAGATGAAGCATTTGAAATGCTGGAGTAGTTAATTCCAACTATCCATATAATCTTTTGCTTTTTTATCTAGCATCTGCATCCTCTCTTTACCTTTTGGTAGTGTCTTTCTTAAGCCTTTCATCTCTTGTAAAAACCCTACTATACTATCTGGTATAAGCATACTTAGATATTTTCGCAAGTATTTTGCCATAGCTGGAGAACTTCCTGATGTTGATACGGCTATAGTTAAGTCCCCTTTTTTAACATAAGATGGAAAGATAAAATCGCAATAATCAACAGAATCAACACAGTTACATAAACAGTTATAATTTTTTGACTCTAAAAATATCTCTTTTTGAAGTGCTATATCATCTACTGCAACAACAACTATCGCAAAATCTTTTATATCCCCCACTTTATAACCACGATACTCATAGTTGATACCTTTCTCTTTTAGTTTTAAAAGCATCTCATCTGAGAACTCTTTTGCTATAACATATATATCTTGTGTAAAATCAAGAAGATGGATTAATTTTTCATAAGCGATAAAACCACCACCTACAATTAAAACCTTTTTATTGTCTAGTTTAAAAAAAGCTGGAAAATATGACATAATAATACCTATTATTTTAAGATAAGTAATGATAACATATATAAATCAAAACTCTTGATTAAATCATAAAAAAGTAGTTAAAATGAAAGAAGAGATACTATCACGAATACAAAAAAAATTTCCATTAGTAGAAAAACCATTTAAAGTAATAGCAGATGAATTAAATACAACAGAAGATGAAGTATTAAAAATACTAAATGAGCAAAAAAAAGAAAATATTATAAGACAAACATCAGCAATCTTTGATACAAAAAGATTAGGTTACAAATCTAGCCTTGTAGCTTTTAAGATACCAAAAGAGAAGATAGATGAAGCAGTTGAGATAATCAACTCACACCCTGGGGTATCACACAACTATGAGAGAAACCACGAGTTTAACATCTGGTTTACTATGGCTGTTGCACCTGATTCTAAGCTAGGACTTGATAAAACCATAGAGATACTCTCAGAGCTAACCCAAGCAGATGATTATATAATGTTACCAACTTTAAAACTTTTTAAGATAAATGTTAAACTAAATACAACTGGCAAAGATGAAAAAAAAGAAAAAGTTAAAAAAGTTATACATAAAGATATAGAGTTAAGCAAACTTCATCACCAAATCATACAAAAAGTACAATACGATATAAAATTTGTAAGTGAGCCTTTTTTAGAGATTATAAATGAGTTGGATATTGATTATGATACTTTCTTTAAAATCTTAGCCGAGTTACAAGAATCTGGTATGATGAGAAGATTTGCTTCTATCTTAAACCATAGAAAAGCTGGATTTAATGCAAATGCAATGGTAGTTTGGGATGTTGATGAAAAAGATGGTGAAAGTATAGGTGAGAGAGCTGCTAGTTTTAGTGCAGTAAGTCATTGTTACTTAAGACCAAAATACGAAAACTGGCCTTACAACCTTTTTACAATGGTTCACGGAAAAACGACAGATGAAACAAATAGTATTATAGAAGATATGTCAAAAGAGATACCATCTAAAAGTTATATGCCACTTTACTCATCAAGGGAGTTTAAAAAAGTTCGTATAGAGTACTTTACAAAATCTTTTGATGAGTGGGAAAACTCATATATCAAATAAAAACTTAGGTATACAACCTAAGTTTTTATAATCTTAATAAAGTCCTATTATCTCAAACTGAACATACCAGATAGTTACAGAAACCATATAACCAACAAATATAGTCCAAGCATGTTTCATATGGCTACCAAAAGTGTATATACCGTGCAGACGACCCATAACACCAACACCAGCAGCCGAACCAAAAGAGATAAGACTTCCACCAACACCAGCTGTCATAGTAACTAGCATCCATTGATCGATTCCCATCTCTGGAGATGATTTAAGTATAGCACTCATAACAGGAACATTATCTACGATAGCAGATAAGAAACCAACACCAACATTTGCAACTGTTGGACCAACGATGCTATATAAATCGTGGATATAGTTTAAGAAACCTAAGAAGTGTAAAGCACCAACAGCTGAAAGGATACCAAAGAAGAAAAGAAGTGTATCATTTTCGATTTTTTCCATACTTTGATAGATATTAAATCCGTTTTTACCAGTCTTTTTAAGTTGAATTGCAAAAAGTTTAAGTATAGCTAAACCAAACATCATACCCCACATAGCTGGGAAATGGAAAAACTGATGTCCAAGAACAGCGATAACAATGGTACCAATACCTAAGTAAACAACACCTATACCACCATCTTTTACAACTGGTTTTTCCTCTTTTGAAGCATCAAAAGGTGGTTGTCCATCTGGAACTGACTTAGAAAGTAACAATGCAGTAACACCCCAACCAAGAACAGAAGCAGGGAAAAGGAATAAAAAGTCAACAAACTCACCCTTACCAGCAGTCCAAGCCATTAGAGTTGTAATATCACCAAATGGAGACCAAGCACCACCAGCATTTGCAGCTACAACGATATTTATAGCACCTGGAACTAAAAATGATATATTTCTTTTATCTATTGTAAATAAAACAGTAGAAAGGATAAGTGCAGTTGTTAAGTTATCCGCAACTGGTGAGATAAAAAATGCTAAAAGACCAGTTAACCAAAAAAGTTTCTTATAAGTGTAACCTTTAGATACAAGTTTATACTTCATAAGGTCAAAAACACCTCTTTCTATAAGTGTTTCTATAAAAGTCATAGCAACAAGTAAGAAGAAAAATATCTCTGCAATCTCGAGTATAAGGTGTTCTAACTCATCGTGTAAAGGTTCTGGATTCATACCATTTATAGCAAAATAAATCCCAACCAACATAAACATAAAAGTACCTGCAAAAAGTGCAGGTTTTGCTTTATTTACTTCATACTGCTCCTCTGTTGCTATAAAATAATAAGCTACAACAAAAACAGCTAAACTTAACCATCCTACCCATGTAGTGGCAAGATTAACATCTGTTGTAGCATGACTTGCGACATTTACAACATTTTCAACTACTGAACCGTGTTCCATCATTTCTCCTCAATTATTGTGTGAACTCCAACTGACTTATCCCGTGCCAATGCACTAAGAACTATCTCTCTAGCTGTAAGTAAACGAAATTTTAATAGTTTACCAATATTTTCATTTAAAAGAGCATTAATTTGCTCTAAAGCCTCGTTTAATCCACTTTTTGTTCTAACAATCGACACATTTTCCCACATTATCTTACGAAGTAAATTTTTTTTGGCTTTATCATCTTTTAAGCTCATAACCTCATCACTAACTTTAAACTCTATAAATTCTTTTTCTTTTTTAGAGTTAAGTATCTCATCAACTGCTTTTTTAGCAAAAACCAACCCTTCTAAAAGAGAGTTTGATGCAAGTCTATTTGCTCCATGAACTTTTGTAGATGCTACTTCACCAACTGCATAAAGATTTTTAACATTTGGTACTTTTGCATTAGCATCACTTTTGATGCCACCTATTGCATAATGAAAAGCTGGTGAAATTGGAACTCTTTGTTTAGGTACATCAAAACCAAGTGATTTTAATGTTTTAGAGATATTTGGAAATCGTTTCATAAAGTACTGATACTCAAAATTTGAAAAATCAAGATAAACAGCTGATGAAGTTTTTTTCTTGTAATCATAGATAGACTTACTTACAATATCTCTAGATGCCAACTCTCCCCGTTTATCATAATCAAACAAAAATCTTCTACCATCTTCATCAACTATAGTAGCACCCTCTCCACGAAATGCTTCTGTAAGTAAAAGTTTTTGAACACCCTCATTTCCTATATAAACGGTTGGATGAAACTGCATCATCTCCATTCTTTCTAATTCTATACCTTTCATAACACAAAGACCTTGCATATCTGCACTAATGCATGGTGCATTTGTATGGTACTCAAAGAGTGAGCCAACACCACCACTAGCTATGATAACATCATCTGCATAGATATTTCTACTTTGTCTATGATCAAGAACAGTAACACCATAACAGATGCCATCTTTTATAAGCAAATCAACAACTCTAGCATCACTAAGCATTGGATGTTTGTTTTTTGAAAGTAGAAAATAGTGCATATACCTACCAGTAGCATCCCCACCAGCATGTAATATTCTCTCACAAGAGTGAGCAGCCTCTTTTGTGTATAGAAGATTACCATCTGCATCTTTATCAAACTCAAAACCATTGTTTATAAGATCATCTATTACTTTTCTTGAGTTTAAGCTAAGTGTTTTCACTGCATCTTCACAACAAAGCCCTGCACCAGCTTCAAGAGTATCTTTTATATGTGAAGGGATATCATCATTATCACGAGCAAGTGCTACACCACCTTGAGCATAGAAACTATTGCACTTAAAAGTTTCCCTTTTGTTTATAATAAGAACTTTTTTATCTTTTGGTATATTCATACTTGCATAAAGTCCTGCTATACCTGCACCAATTATAATCACATCATATTTCATAATCTAAGAACTTTTTTTAATGATAAATTTCACATTTTCATCTGATTTTGGAGTATCTTCTTCATAGTATGGATTAGCTTTATAACCACATCCACTAAAACCTAACATAGTTAGTATCATAATTAATAATATCTTATTCAAAATAAACCTTATTCTTTTGAGTAGTATTATACCAATTCAAATTCAAATTTAGATATATTTTTATCTTTTTTACTAAACTCTATCCCTATAAGATATATATTTTTATCTTCATTTAGATACTTTTGAGCATAGTTTTTCTCTTTTATCTGTTTTAATGCATCTTTTTCATCTACTTTAAATTCTATTATGTAGAT
>JAMOQV010000241.1 GCA_027068615.1 Helicobacteraceae bacterium
TTGAAATCTTTTATACTCTCTTGTTTAATTATCTGATTTTACCATTAATTTATTTTTTCTAGTTTCAAAATTTTGAGATATTAGAATCTTTTTTTCTTTAGAAACTTTTATTGTTACAAGAGCTTTAGTATTGGGCTGTAATACCATATCCTTATTGTCAAGTTCTATCTCTACCACCATCCTACCAAATTTAGGATCAATAATAGGGACAATTCTAGTTACTTTAGATTTTACTATCTTTCTAGGTGTAGTTAAAAATTTTATCTCAACTTCTTGTTCTTTTTGAACATATTGTAAAAGTCCAGAAGCTAATCCAGCTTTTACTATAACTTTATTTATATTTATAATTTTCCCCAACTTATCATTGATATTTACCATTTGTCCTTTGATAACATTAAGTTCTGTTACAAAACCATCTATTGGTGATTTTATGGTATATTTTTTATAAATATTATTCTCATTTTTCAAGTCATATTCTAAAAGCTCTATATCAGAAGCCAATAAACTTATTCTTGAATCTAGCTCATTTTGTTGTCGCATACTTTGTATATAATTATTTTGTGCATTTTCAACTTCTAATTTTGAAGCTGCACCTATAGTCTTTAAATAAAAGATATTTTTTAATCTTTCTTTATTGTTATGTAAGATTGTGTTATCCATGGAACTTTTTATATTATTAAGATATCGTTTTTTTTGTTTTAGTTTAAATTTTATCTTTTGTATTTTCAATTGAACATCAACTAAACTATAGTTTATAATCTTTTGAGATTTTTTTATATTCATACCATTTTGTATATTTACACCACTTATCTCACCAGATATAGGTGCTAAAATATTCATCTCTATTTTAGGGGTAACTACCCCTTCTAAAACTATTTCTAAGTTATCTTTTCCCTCTTTTAACTGTTTATCTTCTAATGGTCTACTACAAGATGATAAGAATAAAACTAGAATTATATATATTAAAATTATTCTCAAAACATTTCCTATTAATTGCTTGGTTGGCACTTCTAGTTAAGTAAATTTTAGATAAAATATCACTTACATTTTACCATAAAAAAGTTTAGGGTTTAGGATTATGAGATATTTATTTATATTTTGTTTGTTAATTTCATTATCAATAGCTTCTAATCCAAAAATAGATATAAATAAAGCAGCTATCACTATCATAAGTACAAGATATGCAGAAAAAGCAATATCTATAGCAAAAGAATTCCCAACTGTTGATATATTTATAAATAAAATAAATAAAAATAAAAATTTGTACTCTATTTATGGTGTAAATATAAAAAAAGAAGATATAAAAAAGTATATAAAAAAATTTAGAGCTAAAAATTATAAAGATGCATTTGAAACTTCTAAAAGACATATTATATATTTATCAAAAAGAAAAAAGACGAATTTAAAAAAAAGCTATACAAAAGAAAAAATAGATATAAAACCTCCAAATATTAAGAAAATAACTAAAGAAAAAAAGTTACAAATACCATTTATAGAATCCAATTATTATAAAGAATTAGTACAAAAAAAACCATATAAAAAAATAAAATTTGATTTTAAAAGCTATCTGCATAGATTAATCTCTAAAAACAATTATTATGACAACAGTTATATAGATAAACAATTAACAAAAATAAAAAATCTTATAGCTCAAGATAGGTATAATTTTGATTTATCTGCATTAACAACTCTATCTTACAATAGAGAGATTTTAGAAACAGGTGGATTTCAAACCAAATCTAGTATAGATACTGGATTTGTTCTTAGTAAAAAAATTTATGATGGTCAAAAAAACTATATCTATACAAAAAAACCATATTTAGAAAATAGACTATCGGAATTAAAATATTTAAAGGCAAAAGAGCAGGTCATACTTTTAGGGTTAGATATATATACAAATTTGCTTATAGTTCAAGAACAGTTAAAAATACAAAAAAAGATAAAAAAGTATAAAGAATTTTTACTAAAAAGTTTAAATAAACGGGAGATAGTTCTAAAAACCATAAATTTAGATAAACTAATCATTAAAAATGAAATTTTAAATATTGATAAAAATATACTTAATTTAACACAACTATATAAAAGCTATAACCATATATTTAGGCAAAGTATAGATTTTAGTGGGACAGGAAAACTTGTTTTAGGATGGTTTGATACTTCAAGATTAACTTCTAATCTTGCAAATCTAAAAAGAATGACTCTGCTTAGAAATAATGATGTACTAATCGCAGAAAATAAGTTAAAACTTTTAGAGGCAAATGTAGTACTAGAAGATGCAAGAAAAGACTGGGAAGTGGATTTTGCTTCTACAATAGGTTACAATAACTCAAAAACTACAACCCCAGATAACAACTATAGAACTAGTGGCATAGCATGGCAAAGTAGCTTAACATTTAAATATCCCATATACCAAAGAGATGATATATTTTTGAATTTACAAAAAATGAAACTTGAAACTCTGCAAAAAAAGAATCTTTTAAATCAGGCACAAAAAAATGTTTTAAACTTAGTAGAAAACAAATATAATCTTTATAGACAATATAATGATTTAAATGATATTTTAAATAAACAATCAAAAATTTTAGAAAAAACAAATCAAAGTTTTAAAAATAGATATATTTCAGGAGTGGGAAGTTATAAAGATTATTCACTAGAATTATCAAAACGACTTGAAAATGAAAATGAGAGATTGATAAATAGTATAAATATAAGAAAAATCTTTATAGAAACAGCTCTTATAAGTGGGGATGAAATTTTTGGAGAATAGAATTCGTGTTGTTTTAACATCAGAGGGTACATACCCTTATGTAACGGGAGGAGTAAGCACTTGGACACATGTTCTAATAGGTGAACTTCCTGAGATAGATTTTACTTTGTTACCTATAAAAATGAATCCATTTTTAAAGATAAAATTTCCATTACCTAAAAATGTAGTAGATATGATAACTGTACCACTTTGGGGTATTTTAGATCCATCAGAATTTACAAAAGAGACAGCTTTTTCTGTTGTTTATAAAGAAAAAATTAGATCAAGAGATGAAATATCTCAAAAAAAATTTATCCCTATTTTAAACATAATTATAGACTATATCTATGGTATAAAAGATGACTTTGAATATCTTGGTGATGTTTTAGTTAATTTTCACGATTATTTTAACAACTATGACTATCATGAGATTTTTACTTCACAAGAGATTTGGGAAGCTTACAAAACTAAAATGGGTTTAATATATAAAGATTGTGAAGATAATATACCGACTGTTTTGGATTTAGTAGAAGGGTTACGATTTTTATATAGATTTTTTATAACCCTTCTTGCCCCTATAAAAGAAGCAGAGATATATCACTCTTCAGCTGCTGCATTTTGTGGTCTTCCTTGTATATTAGCTAAAAAAAAGTTTGGTTCAAAATTTTTACTAACTGAACACGGTATATACATAAGGGAGCAGTATCTATTTAGCTCAAGGGAGTTAGTTCCATATAGAACTAAAGAGTTTTTAATGGGACTTATAACTTTAGTATCAAAACTAAACTATGTATATGCAGATATTATATCACCTGTTTGTGATTATAATAAGAGGTGGGAAGTACAATGGGGAGCAAAAGATGAGCAACTAAGAACCATTTACAATGGTATAGATACTGATGTTTTTAAACCCATGAAAAGACAAACAAAAGATGATAGACCAACGGTTGTGATGCTAGCTAGGATAGACCAGTTAAAAGATATAGAAACATATATACATACTTGTAAATTAGTATCAAAAGAGATTCCAGATGTTATGTTTAAACTATTTGGTAATACCGTAGATGCAACTTACTATAAAAAATGTGAAAATTTAGTAAAAAAGTTGGAAATTGAAAATAACTTTTCATTTGAAGGGGTTACAAACAACCCTGCATGGGCATTTAATCAAGGTGATGTGGTGATGCTAACTAGTATATCTGAGGCTTTTCCATTTGTTGTTATTGAAGCAATGTCATGTGAGAAAATTGTTGTATCTTCAGATGTTGGTGGAACTACTGAGGTTTTAGAAGGCTATGGTTTTGTTGCAAAACCTAAAGCATATAGAGAGTTTGCAGATTACACCATAGATATATTAAATAACTTAGAATCTTATAGAGAGATGGAGATTCAAGCAAGACAAAGGGTGCTAAATGGTTTTACGATAATAGATATGATTGATAACTATCGTGATTGCTATGAAGAACTTTTTGAACAATACAATAAAGAAAACCCTAAAACTTATGACAGAACAAAAAAGATATAAAGAACTTTATAAAAACATCATCTTTGAAAAAGGGAAACCTTTTAATCATTGGGAGATAACAGCACTACTTGAAACTTATGGACTAAGAGATATAGATGCTAAAAATGAATACAACAGTGAGAACTTATTTGAACTAGCAAAAAAATTAGAAGTTTTTATAGAACATTTTGATTATGATGAAAAACCTATATCAGTAGAAGAGATTATACCTATAGTTCCAAGAATAACTAAAAACTATATAAAAGGTCTTGCTTTTGCACTACCTATGTTAATACAAATAACAGCAACTATATTTATAGGTTATTCTCTATGGTCTAGCACGGAGATAAGTGTAGCAGATGCAACAGGAATTGCTATAGGTTCTTTTACAGCACTTATGGTTACTGGTGGTATAGCACAGATTATAGGTAGGCAAGGGATATATTATATAAAGGTAGAACAACATATGCTTGCTGCAAAAATCATTAAAAAACTATATATCTTTGGTTTTAAAATTATCTTTTTTGTAGCTATATTACTTAGTGTTACACATCTTTTATTTGGATTTTTCCCCTTAGATATGTATTTACTAGCTATCTCTTTTTATATAATGTTATCTGTACTTTATCTAAGCTTTTCTATCTATTATGCATTAGAAGACTTCATTGATATTGTATCTTTTACTTTAGGTGGTGTTATTTTAGTTTTTGTACTATATAGGCTTCTTGAATTTGAGTTAGTGATATCTCAGATTATTGGTTTAGGTATATTAAATATAATTATATATATATATTCAAATATAAAACTAAATAAACTTGAACAGTTTAATCCTGAAGCAGAAGATGCAATTCTTCCAAAAACAGTGGTATTGTTTCATACTCTTTTACCTTTTTTCTTATATGGATTTTTTTATTTTAGCTTTTTAGTTGCAGATAGATATATAGCATGGAGTGCAGATTATGAAAATAATCCATATATAATATGGTTTAACATCAATTATGAACTTGGACTGGATTGGGCTTTGATATCACTTGTATTTATGGTTGGAGTTACAGAAGTCAGTATCTCAGAAGTTCTTATTAGAATCAATAGAGCAACTAAAGATTACAAATATAATGAAGTGGATAGTTACAATAAAATGATTATAAACTATATAAATAAATTTAACATAGTTTTTTTAATCGTTGCAGTAATTGTAGTATTTTTATCCTTTTTTATTATATATTATCTATCTATTATTTTTAATAATGAAAGCTTAAGCAATATGCTTATCGAGCCTATTCCTACACTGTTTGGAGTTGCTTCACTAGCATACCTATTTTTAGTAAAAGCTTTAATGAATGTTCTATTGATTTTTTCATTTTCAAGAGAAAGATATGCTACAACTGCTATATTCTATGGTGTGATAGTAAATGTATTGACTGGATTAATATTAAGTAGGCTTTTAGGTTATGAATATACAGTAATAGGGCTTTTAGCTGGAGCTGTTGTATTTTGGTACTTTTCAAATAAAGGTTTAAAAAAAATTATAAATAATCTTGACTATTACTATTACTCTGCTTATTTTTAAAATGGAACTATTTTTGCTTTTAAGTAAGAGGGCATAAATAATATTCTATTAAAAGGTATTTATGAAAAGTAAGTATTGCTATTTTTTATTTATATTTACAATTCTATTTACTGGTTGTTATACATCAGATAAAACTATAAGTATTTTAGATGATAGACTGCTCTCACCTAATTATGCACCAATAATTTATAATAGTTATCCAAGTGAATACTTAAAAGATGAAACTATAGGTAGAGAACTTTTGGGTAGTTTTCCTTTTATCTCTTTATCATATAATATTGATTTTAAAGGAAAGTTTAATGATAACTTTTACGATAAAATACCTTATAGATATAAATCAGCCTTTCTCCCTGATGTAAACTTCTTTAAACTACTTAGTAACCCTTTTTTATATGATTTTATATATATTCAACCAATTTGGGTAGAAAATTTTAAACGAGTGTCTAATGATCTTTTTGAAAATATATGCTACTCCTACAATATGTCTTCAAAAGAAAGAGAGATTTTAAAATGGTGGATTAAACAAGGTGGTGTATTATGGATGGAATCTGGTATATTTGCTACTGGGTATGAAAACTACACTACTGATATAAAAAGAAGTGATAGAAAAATATTAAAAAAACTTTATAAGAAATCAAAAAACTTAAGCTTTTTAGGTGAAAGTATAAAAACATTACATTTTAGAGCAAAAAAAATAGATTTAGTTAAAATTGATATGCATAACATAGTATTTAAAAATTTAATTAATCAAAAAGGTTTTGAACATTTAGATACATTATCTTTAAAAATAGATAAATTTGCACAAAATTATTTTGTATTTAATAGTGGTGTACTTGTTAAAGATAAAAAAGGGGATATTTTAGCTTCTCAAATTAAGTATGGAAAAGGTAAAGTTATCTCTTTACTGCCTTTAGATTTTACTACTAGATATTATGATGGTGAGTTATTTAGATGGAATTTACTGTACTATGGACTAGATAAGAAATAATTATTACAAATGGTAAATGTAGATATATTAAATAAGATATTTTCTATAAATATTGTTGCTTTATTTGTACTTGCTATATTTATATACTTTGTATTTTATATTCTTCCTCAGAAAATCTTCCCTCAAGAGCATATAAAAAATTTATCTGATAAAATAATGTTCAATATTTTGTATATGCTTTCTTATGTATTATTTATAATTCCATTATTATTAGAATTAAAAATATATTCTATTCCTATATTTATCATCTCTTTGCTAATTACAAAATTAATGTTTATTAAATACTTTTATAAACAAAGTTTATCAATTTATATTGAATCTACAAAAGTATCAATCTATTGCAAAGTATTAGATTTTGTAGAGTTTCAAAGCATAATATATGAAGATAAAATAGAACAAATAAAAGAGTATATAAATAATTTTTTCAATAATATAACTATAGTTAAACTTCTAAAGTACATTATATTTTTTACTGTATTTTTTTATTCTGCTTATCTATTTGCTATTAGAGGTCTTTATACATTAAGTGATGCTCTACCAGATATAGCACAATTTATTGAGTGGGTAGGTTTTATGAGTAAAGGTATATTTTGGGCAGATGGGAAAACTTTCGGTGCTGATATGTATGGACAAGCTACTCTAGTGTTTTTTTTGAAATCTATTTCAAATATAAACTCACTTGTTATTTTTAATATATACCCCTTCTTTAGTGTTTTATTTTTACTTTTTGGCATCTATTATGTAGTATATAAAATTACCAATTCAAATTATAGTGCTCTTTTTAGTGTTTTATCTTTCTCAATGATTTTTATGTCACCTATAAATCATATATTTACAGGTATTTTAATAAAAGTTGCTTCACCAGAAATTATAAACTTTTTTAATTTGTCCATTTATAATATACCAGAGATTGATATACCAAGATTTGAAGATAGAGTCTCAGACTTTGATCTCTTTTGGAGACACTCAAGTGGTTTAGCTTATGAGTTAGCATCTATGATGTTTCTACCATATATATACTTTTTTATAAAAACATTAGAAACTAATCAAAATAGATATTTAGTACTTTATTCACTCACTCTTTTTTTAGCTTTTACATTTCATGGAGGCTCTGTTGTTTTTCTTATACCCATAAGCATCTTAATCCTTTTTAACTCCATCATCTATCAAAAACTTTCATTAAAACTTTTTAAAAAAGGTTTACTTAGTATTTTAGGTGCCTCTTTTTTAGGTAATTTATGGATGTTCGCCATGATAAAATATGGCTTACCAGAAGATGTTGGTGCTGCTATGCCTATACTAGACGAACTCCTATCGACAAAACAAAATACAGAGAATATTATAGAAGATGATAATACAATAGAATTGATATTACATACAGATATACAAATAATATTTATAATAGTTAGTATTTTATTTTTACTGTACTCATTTTTTTCTAAGAAAAAGTTTCTACTAAACTCTTTTGCTTATGTCCCCATAATAACAATGGTTATATTTTTTGCAAATAATTTTGGTTTTCCATCTTTAGTTTTTTTTCAAAGGGGCATCACTTATTTACTTTTATCATTTTCATTGATTAGTGGTATTGTTTTTTATGCTATATTTATTAAACCTATTAGATTTTTTACAAAAAAAACTTATGAAAAGAAAATTCCATATATATTTGCTTTTGTGTTATTGTTGATTATCCTTAGTACTCCAAAATGGCATAATAAAGAGATATTTTGGCAAAAAATAACAGATATAGAATATGCAGAATCTTCATATATTATATATGATATTGAGACTAATTATCAAGCATTTACTTGGACAATAATTGCTGATAATCAAGCATATTCTAAAGTGCTTGGAAAAGGTTTTCATGTTGGTACCAACACTTTTATCTTTAATTATGATCCTAGAGATGAATACCTTAAGATACCTACTGAAACTATTTTTATTATTCAAGAACATATTGCAAATAGCTATCAGGGTTCTGGAGATTGGTGGCTAAGATGGAAAAATGATATGTCTGATAACATTAAAGAGTGGATTTGTATTTATAACTCTACACATAATAATTTAGAAACTTGGTATAATGGTGGGGATGTTATTGTATATAAAATAGATAATTCAAAATATATAAAAAAATTAAATGATATAGCTAAACAAAACAAAAGAAAAGAAAGAGATGATTGAAGATATAAGGTATTATTTAAACTATGAACTACCAGAGATTATAAAATATAATTTAAATCTTTTTTTGGATAATATAGATAATAGCATAGGTATATTTCCATTAATCTTAATAGTGGCTTTTGTATCTTATATACTTTATAGTACAAAAAATAAACATATTCAAAACTCAATTTTTAAATCACAAAATATTTTTTTTGAAGACTTAGGAAGAATAGATAATCTTGAAGAAGTTGAAGAATATATATTATCTTACAAAGATGAAATAGGTGCAAAATATGCTGCTTTTTATGAAAAAAGAGGAAATAGTTTTTTACTATTAAATAAAGATACTACAGATGATGAACAAACTATTTTTGTACCATTAAAATTAAAAGACTCTACTAGAAAAAGAGATAAACCAACAGGTAGATATAGAGTTTATAACTATATTAGTAATAATCAAAAATTTCTATTAAGATTTTACACTTTAAAAACAATTGATTTAAATGAGTATGCAGGATTTATAGAGATGATTCTACAGTATTATAATGTATTAAAAAAAGCTGATACAACAAATATAGACCAGCAAATACAAAACCATTCAAAAATAATTTCAGAACATATTCATGGTGCTCAATTAGGTCATGATAGTTTCTTAAAATTTATGTTATCGCTTATTATAAAAGTATCAAAAGTTGATGGAGTTAGAATATACTCAGATACAAAAGAGATAAAGTTAGGTACTATTGTTGATAAAGATGATGTTAAAAAACTTTTTTATATTAGAAATACACCTTATAAACTAGAAGTGTATGGAAAAGATAAACTTAGCTCAAAACAGATAAGTAGTATCGGTGCTTTTTTAGAACTCTCTGGTACTTTACTTTTAACTTTAACAGAAGACAGCAAAATTATAGATACATACTTAAACTTTTTACAATCTACGACTATAAATATTGAAGATGAAAATATTTTTTATAAAAATCATTCAAAAAAAGTATCTATAGTTGCTTCACAAGTATCTAAAAAGTTATTTTTAGGGCAAGATAAAATCAAAAATATAGAGATGGCAGCTTCTATACACGATATAGGAATGGCTGGAGATATAAGTACACTTATAAACTCTAAAGATATACTTCAAGATGATGATTTTGATATAATTAAATATCATCCAATAATAGGAGAAATAATTGTACACCCAATCTCGAGTAAATACCCTATATCTGTGATTATCAAATATCATCATGAAAGATATGATGGAAATGGTTATCCTTATGGACTAGTAGGAAATGATATCCCTATAGAAGCTCAAATACTTGCATTTGCTGAGACTTTTATAGGTATGATAGGTGATAGAGAGTATAAAAAAGGCTTATCATTTGAAGAAGCTCAAGAGGAAGTTAAAAAGATGTCTTCTAAAGCATTTGGAGCAACAATAATTGATGCTTTTAATGAGGCTTCACAATCTATACAACAAAGATTACAAAGGTTAAATTTTGAATCTCAACCAACCATTTAGCAAAAAATTTATAGAAAGATTTGAAATTGTAGTGTTAGAGTATTTTTACTACAACAAGTATCATAAGTTTCATATAGTTCCATCTTTTTTAGAATTTACTTCAACTATATCTTACCTACCAATTTTAAGTTATACAGATATAGAGTATAAAGATGTTCAAACTCTACTGAAAGAAACTAAAAATTTTAAATACATAGTAAAAGTTTTAAACCCAAATTATAAAGAGTTTAAACAAAATGATACTGTAACTATGAGGTTGGATATATCTTCTCATAATTTTGAATATATTATGCAAAACCATATAGAATCAAGATGTAGAACATACATAAGAAAATCATATAAAGAAAACTTGACACTAAAAAAAGGTAATGATAAAAAACTAATAGTTGATTTTTATACTCTATATTCCAAATCTATGCACACACTTGGAAGTCCTGCTTATGCTATAGAGTTTTTTAATGATTTGGCTCATGTTTTAAAAGATGATGTTGATTTTTTTATCTGCTATAAAGATGAAAAACCAATATATACAACTTGCATACTTTATGATGATAATATAGCTTGGTCAGGATGGGTTGGAAGAGATAATAACTATTCATCATCTAAAGCTGGTTATTATCTATTTTCAGAAGCTATCAAAGTAGCATCTATTCAAAAGAAAAAAACTATTTTTGATTTTGGTAGGTCAGGTTATCTATCTGGTACATATACTTTTAAAAAGAAATTTGGTGCAATACCAATTAAAATAGATCTAATAACAAATATGAATAAAGGTAAAGATATCTATTCAAAATATAAATTTGCATCTATGCTATGGAGATATATACCTTTTAAAATAGCAAATAAACTTGGTAATATAATTGTAAGATACCTAGCGGAGTATTAACATCAACACATTTGTAAAACTTATTATCCCATTTTGTATATTTTTATATATATTTTACAACATAGATTTAACACTTATCTATAAAGAGTTTGAGCAAATAAACTATATATATGTAATTTTAATCATCATATACTCTGTTTTGAGTGATGTTTTTATGTCTTATAGATGGATGATAATATCTAAAAATAGTTGTTCTTTTAAAGCATCTTTACAAGCATACTTTCTTGCTTCACTTTTAAATATAATCCTTCCTGGCAGACTCGGTGAGTTATCAAGACTTTTTTTTCTAAAGAAATTTTTTAAGATACCGTATAATAATTCTTTCGCTATATTTACTCTTGATAGAAGTTTTGATGTTTTATTTATAGCTTTAGCCACTATTTTTGGGATAGGACTTTTAGTGTCAGATAATGCATATTCATACTACTTACCAATGATATTTATCATATTTTTAACTCTATTTTTTTATCTTATAAAACAAAAAAAGGAATTTATTTTTTATCTCCTAAGATATATACCATCTCGATTCTTAAAAATTTATATAAAAAAAATAATTATAACTATATCAAAAACTTTAACTCTTAGTATATTTTTTAGTGCATCATTTTACACCAGTTTAGTATGGTTTATTAATGCTAGTTTTTTTATTGTCTTTTTAAAATATGTAGTAAATTTTGATCTTAGTATAACTCAATATTTTTTAGTATATCTTGCTTCTGCTATTGGTATGGCTATACCTATCGCCCCAGCAGGGGTTGGAACATTTCATTTAGCTGTTATATATATGCTAACTAGCTATGGTATAGTATATGAAAAAGCAGTTGCTACAGCTATATTACTTCATATTATACAAATCATACCATCTATAATTGGTGGTTATTTTGTTATAATAAGTAAAGATTTAAAAGGTTTTAAAGATGGATATAGACTCTAAACTACCTGACAACTATAAAAATCATAAAATATGGTTAACACTAGATTTAGAAGAATTAGAAGATGCTAATTTCAATCTTATCAAAATTAAAGATTATAATATAAACTATGAATGTATAATTGATAAATGGTTAATGTTATGTGAAGAATTTCAAGTAAAATCAACTATATTTGTTCTAGGAACATTCTGTTTAAAATACCCACATATTGTTCAAAAAATCTACAATGCTGGGCATGAAATAGCATCTCATGGGTATAAACACAACCTAATTTATAAAGAGAATTTCAAAGATTGGATAAACTCTATAAATGATGTTAAAAAAATACTAGAAGATACAATTTCAAGTGAAGTTAATGGCTATAGAAGCCCTAGTTGGTCATTGCCAAATGATAAAAAATATTATCAAGAGCTATTAGAAGCAGGTTATAAATACTCATCATCATACTTCCCATTTAAAACATATATGTATGGAAATTCAGAAGATAAAAAAGAGCCTTTTAAAGTAGAACTTAAAGATGATTTTATAGTTGAGATACCTATCCCAAAACTTATATTACCTTTTAGTGGTGGATTTTATCTAAGAGTTTTACCGATGCCAATATTAAATCATCTATTTACTAAAATGCTAAAAAATGCTAAAAAACCTGTAATATATATCCACCCTTATGAATTGTTAGATGAAAATCTATCAATCTACTTATATAGTAAGATGAAGATAAATTTTGATTATTTTCTTGCAACATTTTGTACATCAAAACCACACAATAAAATAAAAAAAATATTAAAAAGGTTATAAGATGAGTAGTGATATAGCCATAGTAGTTCCCATATATAATGAAGAACATATAGTAAAAGAATTTTTTACAAATTTAAAAAAAACCAGACCAAATGATACTATAATAGCTGTTGATGATGCTTCAACAGATGCTAGTTCTAAGATATTAAATGATTTAAGTGGAATATACCTACTTACACATGAATTAAACTTAGGTCAAGGTGCAGCCCTTCAAACAGGGATAGTTTTTGCTAGAACATTAAATTTAAAGTATGCAGTTACAATAGATAGTGATGGGCAACATAATCCAAATGAGATAGAACTGTTTGAAAAGACCATTAAAAAGTATAACTGTGACATAGTATTAGGTTCAAGATTTTTAGGCAACACTATAAATATGTCAAAAACTAAAAGAATTCTTCTAAAATTATCTATATTTTTCACTATGCTTACAACAGGTATAAAGCTAACTGATTCACATAATGGTTTTAGAATTATAGATATTTCAAATCAAAATTTTAATATAACTCAAAACAGAATGTCTCATGCCTCAGAGATAATTGAGATGATACAAAAGTATAATCTTACATACAAAGAGGTTCCATGTACTGTAGTATATAATGATTATACAGTGCAAAAAGGTCAAAAAGTTTCTAACATCATAAACATACTTTTAGAAATTTTTTTTAATAGGATAAGTTCATGATTATTGTAAAGATTATTTTAATAGTTTTAATCGCTCTATCACTCTTGTTATTAGCATATTCAAATAAATTGAAAAATATAGGAAAACTAGTTTCAATATTTTTATTTATAATTGGTAGTTTTTTTATTATATTTCCAAATCTATCTGATAGTGTTGCTAGTTTTTTTGGTATAGGTAGAGGAGTTGATCTTATCTTGTATATATCAACTACTGTATTATTACTTTTAGTAGCCATTTTATATTCAAGAGAAAGAATAGTAAATAATCAGATTACTATACTTGTAAGAAATAAAACTATACAAAATGCAAAAAAACTATAGTGAGATAAAAATATGAGCCGAGCAAAAGGTAATCTAGCAGAAGATAAAGCTTGTGAGTTTCTTTTTGATAATGGATTTAACATTATTGATAGAAACTTTTACTCCCGTTTTGGGGAGATTGATATTATTGCTATTAAAGATGAAGTTTTACACTTTATTGAGGTAAAAAGTGGGGATGATTATGAAAAAGCTATACAAAATATAACAAAATCAAAATTAGCAAAACTTATAAAAACAGGAGAAGTTTATCTTAAGAAAAATAGTTATAATGGTGATTTTGAGTACGATGCTGTTTTGGTAGTTAACAATAATATATCTATTTTGGAAAATATTACTATATAAAAATAGAATTAGCCAATTTATTATTAAATTAAAATAATTATTAAATAATATTAAGTATAATACTAGCATTTTTAATAGGGATGGTATTTTGAAAAGTAGAAAAAAGATTTCAATAAGGCTTAGTGCCGTTATGTTGGCTATGCTTGTTATGATGATAGGTATGTTTAGTTATAGCATGAAAACTATGAGTATAAAAGAAGCTCATTCAAAAGCTAGAATGGCAGCTGATATCGTTAAAATGGGACTTACTACACAGATGCTACATGGAACTATGGATAAAAGAGAGGATTTTATTTCTCAGATAGAAGATATGAAAGATACCAAAAACTTATGGTTTATCCGTGGTGAAGCTATAAAAAAACAGTATGGCAATGGAAATAACAATGAACAGCCCAGAGATAAGATTGATTCAGAAGTTTTAAATACTGGTGTTGAAAAAGTTATGTATCAAGATAACCTTTTTTCAGATGCTACCTACAGAGTTACTATACCTTATAAAGCTGAAGAGATAGGTTCTATAAACTGTTTACAATGTCATGATGTTAATGTTGGAGATACTCTTGGTGCGATAACACTAGAGATAGATATGAACGATATAAAAACCACAAGTTTAAATATAATAATGTACACTTCTATAATAGCTTTTTTTCTTATTGTTTTTATCAATATATTTTTTAGTAATCTTGTAAGACCTTATGTGTCTATATTTGATGCCATAAAAGATGTTATGAGTCAAGCTGAAAAGGGTGATTATTCTTATAGGATAGAAGATGCCTCTATAACAGGTGAGGCAAAAGAGGTTGCTCAATGGATAAATACACTTTTAATTAAACTTCAAAATACTTTAACTGAGATAGATGAAAAAGTGCAGATATTTTTAGCAAACAATGCCATAAAAGATTCTGACCCACTTATTGAAGTGAAAAATACAGTTACAAGACTTTCTAACATCTATCTTTTCCGTCAAGCGATAGAGCATGATGAGTATTTAGATGAAGTATATAATCGCTTAGTAAAAATATTGCATAATGAATTTAATCTTAATAATTTTAATATTTTTGAGATGGACACAGTAAACAAAACAGTAAATGTTGTTTACATAGGAAAAGAGCTTATTTGTGATATAGATGCTGGTTGTAGAGCAGATAGAACAAGCTCAACTGTTGATTCTTGTAATTATAAAGATTTATGTAAGAGAGTTATTGAGCTTTCCGATAAATATAGTTATATTTGTATCCCTTATACTATATCAAATGAATTGAATATTGTTCTTTCCATTATAGTATCAGGAGAGGAAGAAGTAAAAGAAGTACATAAACAGATACCGCTTATACAAGATTATATAGATGCTGCAAAACCTGAAATAGTTAGTAAAAAGATGACTGAAGTTTTAGAAAAATCAGCAAGAACAGATACCCTTACAGGTCTTTATAACCGTAAATTTTTAGAAGAAAATATAGCTAGAATATCAAAAGAGCAACAAAGATCAAATATCTCTTATGGTGTTTTAATGGCAGATATTGATCATTTTAAAATGATTAACGATACTTATGGGCATGATGTTGGAGATGAAACTTTAAGGGTTATAGCATCCACATTAAAAGAGAATACTAGAGATTCTGACCTTGTTATCCGTTATGGAGGAGAAGAATTTATAATTGTGCTTTATAATTGTAATGCAGAATATTTAGAAACTATAGCAAACAATATCCGTATAGCTTTTTCTAAAAAGAAGATAAAAGCAGGAAATGGTGAATCTTTTTCTAAAACTATAAGTATAGGCGGAGCAATGTATCCAACAGATAGCGATAGTTTTTGGAAAGTTATAAAATATGCAGATATTGCGATGTATTATGCAAAAAGTCATGGTCGTAATCAAGTTAAGATTATAGATGAAGAGATGAAGAAAAAAGTTGATTTAGACTCGGAGTATTAATTCTCTTTGTCT
>JAMOQV010000242.1 GCA_027068615.1 Helicobacteraceae bacterium
ACTTATATCTGCTTTAAATGGAGCTATAACAAAAATTCTTTCAGATGATATAAGTGCTTTGGAGATTGTTTTTTTTCGTAATGTTATAGGGGTGTTTATAATACTATATGCTTTAAAACATACTCCTCCAACTCTAAATGGCAAAAAGATTCATCTTCTTATAACTCGTGGTCTTTTAGGTTTTATAGCTATGATTTTATTTTTTTATACTATCACAACTATACCTCTAGGTGTTGCCATAACACTTAATAAAACATCCCCATTATTTGTTTCTATCATAGCTTTTTATCTTCTAAATGAGCATCTAAGTAAAAACACTATATTTGCTTTACTTATAGGTTTTTTAGGGATAGTTTTTATAACCAAACCTTTTGGTATATCACTTTCTTATGAGCATTTTTTAGGGCTTTTGGGTGGTTTTTTTGCTGCTTTGGCTTATGCAACTATAAGAAAAATAAAAAATCTATATGACTCAAGAGTTATAGTTTTATCATTTGTTGGAGTTGGTAGCATCTTACCAGCTTTACTTTTTAGTGTAGCTCCATATATAAATCCACCTGAGTCTTTAAAATTTTTGTTTGTTGAGTTTGTTATACCTAGTAGTTTTAGTGTTTGGTTACTTATACTTTTTATGGCATTCATATCTACACTATCACAATGGTTACTTACAAAAGCTTATAGTTTTTCAAATGCATCTATTGTAGGTGTTATAAGCTACACAAACATACCTTTTGCTATAGGATTTGGTTATATGTTGGGAGATAAACTTCCTGATACTTATACTTTTATAGGGATTAGTCTTATAATCTTAGGTGGGATTTTAGTTAGTAGTTCTAAAACGAAGTAGTTTTTATTTTCCAACCAAATGGTTGGAAAATAGATCTATTTAGCAGATTTAAGAATATCTGCTTTAGGGAATACAAATGTAGAGTTTCTATAAACTACAATCTTTTTACTAATCTTACCATCTTTATCTAAAGCATAAGCTCTAATTTTGATAGGGATAATAGTATCTTTTCTATCATTGTTAGCCAATATATCTGTAGTACTCAAAATAACAATTTTTTTCTTTTTATAGCCAGGTGTTACATTAAATGGTTTACTAGGTTTAGTAATCTTTATCTTACCTTCCATACCTTTTGGAGGGATAACATCAAAATAATACTTCATTTTTTCATTTTGAATATTTTGAAGTAGGAATATATAAGCATTATCAACTCTTACTTTTCCATCATCTAATGCTTTTATAGAGTAAAGTCTTGTTTCTTTGTTTATGTTAAGTAACATATGCTCTTTTTTACTACCCATTACACCAACTGCAACTGCAAGTAATACAAGGATTCCCATATATGCTAAAACTTTTGTTCGGAAATACTTAGTTTTACCTTTTTGCTCAACTATCTCGTAAGTACTTGACCAAGTAACAAGTGATTCTTTACCAAGTTTACCCATAACTGTAGTACAAGCATCCACACACTCAAGACAGTTGATACACTCTAGTTGAAGACCTTGACGAATATCAATATGTGTAGGACAAACACTCACACAACTCTCACAAGCTGTACACTCTGCATTTGGCTGTTCTGCTACTATCTCTTTTTGTTTAGAGTATTTTTTAGTATGCCCATCATATATAACTCCACCACGATGCTCGTTATAAATAGCCATTACAGTATGATCATCATATAAAACAGACTGGATTCTTGAGTAAGGACATACATATATACAAAAGTTTTCTTTTAAAAATACTATATCATATATAAGGAATGCAGCAACACCTAAAATAAAACCTATCATAACCATATGGTCAGTTGGATTTCCTAAATAAGTGATAAAATCTTCAGGTGGAACGAAAAACCACATAAAGTCAGAACCAGCGATAATTGCTAAAACTGTCCAGATAGCGATAGCGATAGCTTTTTTAACCTTATTTTCAGATTTTGACATATCTGGTTCTTTTTGTTTGTTTTTTATACGGCTACGAAGATGAAGAAGCTTAGTCTCAATCAAATCACGATAAATTACACGAAAAACTGTTTGTGGACAAACCCAACCACAAAACACACGACCACCCATAACAGTCATACCAAATATACCTAAAAACATCATCATAAGTAAAAATGGCATAAGATATAATTCTTGCATATCAAACTGAACAAATGCAAGATGTAGTTTCATCTTATCAAAGCTAAGTAAAAAGAAGTGATTACCATCAACTTCTATCCACGGTAAAACTAATGCAATAACAGTAACCATTGCATAAAGGTAATAGCGTTTAATTCGCCATGGTGTAGGTATCTTGATACCTTGAGATTTCTCACTCATTATAAGTCCTTTAAATTATATTATAAAATCTATCAGAATTATATCAGAGAAAGTATTATATAATTATAAACTAAGACTTATAAATAATATAATAATAACTTATGAATTTGAGCTCGACAATAAAATGCCCAAAGATAGGGTAAGTAGATGGTGAGGTTTTAAAAAAATTGCCGTTTAGTTGCCCTATATTTGGGTGTCATATTGTCGAACTTAAGTTAAGAAGTTATGCAAGAAGTCTAATATATAAAATATTTAATTTTTCTTTGTAATTTTATAAACAAAACTAAAAACTTCCGCAACAGCCTTATATAATGCTGGAGGAACTTCTCTATCTAACTCAACCTTAGATAAAAGTTCTATCAAATCTTCATCTTTTTTTATAGGAAGCTTGTGAAGTTCAGCTACTTTGATGATGTTTTCAGCAACCTTTCCATCCCCTTTAGCAACCACTCTTGGAGAATTTTCTTTCTCTTTATCATATCTAAGTGCTACAGCCGTTTGTTTCAT